>CAMYJP010000059.1 GCA_947258675.1 uncultured Desulfobulbaceae bacterium
CAAACTTTTGAAGAGAGCAGGTTTTCAGGTGGGCGTGCAGCTGATGATTGGTCTCCCTGGTGAGACTACGTGTGGTATGGTGCGCACATCGGAACGTGTCGTAAATCTTGATCCGCATTTTGTAAGAATCTACCCGACCCTGGTAATAAAAGACAGCGCGCTTGATCGGCTATGCAAGGCAAGGAAATACAAGCCTTTAAGCCTTAATAAGGCAATTGCACGGTCTGTGAAAATGAAAAGAATATTTGACCGTGCCGGGATCAGGATTGTCAGGATGGGCCTTCAGCCGTCAGAAAGCCTGGAGCGGAAGGTGGTAGCCGGCCCCTATCATCCAGCTTTTGGCGAACTGGTGCAAGCCAGAATATTTTTTAAATCGGCCCGCAGGGAATTGGCAAAACTTTTGCCGGGGCAAAAAATGATTATCTCCATTTGCCCGGCGGACCAGTCGGCATTTCGTGGCCCGAAAAATATTAACATTGAGAGACTTTCAGCTCTTGGGCTGTTGAAGAGGATGGAACTCGTTATCGACCCGAACCAGCCGAGATATTTTTTTAAGAAAAGGCTTAGGCCGTAAGGCGTAGGGTATAATGAATAATGAATAATTTAAAACCTGGGGTCGGGGATTGGCAGATGAACACAAGACACAGGTGTCGGGTGATGGGTGCCGGTAAAAAAACATTGAAGATTATCGGCATACGACCCTGCCGATGATTAGTAGAATAATGAGAATTAAGAACAATAAAACAATGAAAACAGAAGTGAATATTGACAACTGAATGAAACGAAATGCGCTTTTTGACGCCTAACGAATCTGTATCTTTTTATCTTAAAATCAGGGTTAAACCAAAATGATTATTACAACTTTTAATCCCAGTTAATTTACATAAAGGCTAAAGCACAACGATTTTTCAGTCGAAAGAAGTATTAGGCAAAAAGATTGTTGTAATTAAATGAAGATATTGTTAGAAAAACGCCACTGAAACGACTTCTACAAAAAATCAGGCACTGTTTAATAATTAACAGGAGCCAAGTCACTGCCGAATTGATCTATTAATCTTATTTCCAACTTCCTTCATATGAAGAAACATTACTCCCCAATAAAAATTGCTGCTACCCTTGCGTTCTGGATTTTCCTTACTCTTTTTCTGATTAACAAAAATTTCACTAATACTGATAATCATACTCTTGATTCCTTTAAAACCGGAACAGCTATAGCTTCTATTTCAGAGGATTTTACTTCAGAATCAATAAAACAACCTGCTTCAGATTTGCGTGAAAGCAAACCTGTCAATGAAGTGCTTTTCAAAGAAATTGTCGGAGAACTCAAATCGGGTGAAAGTTTTGCCGATTCTCTCAAACGCTCAAATGTAACCGCCAAAGTA
This sequence comes from uncultured Desulfobulbaceae bacterium, assembly GCA_947258675.1. The sequence goes on from CAMYJP010000059.1 coordinate 1,383, forward strand.
AAACAAGAACTTATTCAAACACTCACCGGCACTCTTGATTTCAAAAGGTTGCGCCCAAAAGACCGATACTCTATTCAACTTGATGAAAATGGTGAACTTTACAGCAGCACTTATGAATCCGGCCCGTTAAATATTTACAACGTAACAAAAACCGATAACGGTCTTATTGCTGAGAAGGCTTCAATTCCTCTTGAAGTCAAAACATTAAAAATTTCCGGCACTATTAAGACGTCAATCTTCTCTTCTTTTATCGAACTTGGTGAAAAACCAAAACTTATTCACGGCTTTGCTGACATTTTTGCTTCAAAAATAGATTTTAACTCAGAACCACGAGTGGGAGACAAATTCAGTCTCGTTTTTGAAAAATATTATAAGGAAGAAGAATTTGTCGGTTATGGTAGGATTCTGGTTGCAAATTATGAACAGTCCGACCATACCTTTAAAGGTTTCTGGTATTCATCAGAACAAACCCTTGCCGGACATTTTAATCCGGAAGGTGAAGAACTTGGCACCTCATTTATTCGATCACCAATCCCCTTTGGCAGAATATCGTCACGATTCAGCTACAAGAGAAAACATCCTATTCTAAAAGTAACCAGACCGCATCTAGGTATAGATCTGGCTGCCCCCACTGGTACGCCAATTATGGCAGCATCTGATGGACGGGTTGTATTCAAAGGCTGGAAAGGTGGTTTCGGTAAAACAATTGTCTTAAAACATGGTAACGGCTATAAGACCCATTATGGTCATATGTCTCGATATAAAAAAGGATTGAAAGTAGGAAGTCGAGTCAACAAGCAGGATACTATCGGGTATGTTGGATCAACCGGTCTATCAACCGGTCCTCATCTTGATTATCGGATATCGTATAAGGGAGTATTCAAAAATCCATTTTCTATCAAATTCAAGCCGAATTCAGTCTTAACCGGAGCCGAGCTGGATAAATTTAAAACAGCTAAAGATATTCTTGCACAGTTGATGAACATACCGGACGCTCAAAAGACCCTTATTGTTAAAAGCGTTGTATTTAACCCAGATTCTGCTATTTCCTTTCTGTAAATACTGTTTCTGAATAACAGCTTTAAATGATTGATTATATTTAACTGCAATGGGAAACACTGGAAAGGAACCATTCAACCTTGTTCTTGTTGAGCCTGAAATCCCTCCTAATACCGGCAGCATTGCCAGACTGTGCGGAGCAACAGATACAAATCTCCATCTCATCAGACCCCTAGGATTCAGCACTGACGATAAACATTTGAAACGTGCCGGCCTTGATTATTGGCAGCATATAAAGATATTCTATTGGCCAGGCTTTGATGAGTTTCTTGCCGCCCAAGATGAAAACAAACTTTTCTTTTTTACCAAAAAAGTCGACCGCCCCTATACTGAAGCCTGCTTCCGTCCGGGAGACTACCTCATTTTCGGCAAAGAGACCAAGGGCTTACCTGAAGATGTTCTCCGGTATTATCAAGATCGTTGCTATACCATTCCAATGAGCAATAAGAACATAAGAAGCCTGAATCTGGCGATCACTGCAGGAATAATACTGTATGAAGCGCTCCGCCAGCAAGATTGAGTCGATCGACGTTATAAAGAACCACCTTCCCCCCCATAAAAATATGCCGGTAGTAAGCAATAGCTTGATGTATTCGTAAAAAGTCTTAAACTTGTCAAATTCTGCCCTATCGGTTACTGATTTTGTTGTATTTTTGTCTGGGTAAGCAAAACAGAACTCCTGAGATAACGTTGATATACTGAAAATTTATACAGGCCTAGTGATATATTATAAATAATATGGAGGAATTTTGAACATGCCTGACAGAATCTTCAACTTCAGCGCCGGACCTGCTACCTTGCCACCAGAGGTACTGACGCAGGCAGCAAAGGATATAGTTAACTTTAATGACCGCGGCATTGGCCTCATAGAGTTGAGCCATCGCAGCAAAGATTTTATTGCTGTAGCCGAAGAAACAGAAAAACTCTTGCGAAAAATTTTACAAGTACCTGCAAATTACAAGGTTTTGTTTTTGCAAGGGGGAGCATCAACTCAATTTGCCATGGTTCCAATGAACCTCCTGACAAAAGAAAAAACCGCTGCATATCTCAACACCGGAACATGGTCAAAAAAAGCAATAAAAGAAGCACAATTTCTCGGCAACGTTGAAGTCGTTTATTCCAGTGAACAAACAACGTTTAATCACGTCCCTGCCAATGGCGATTACCAGATTTCTCCTGAAGCCGAATATCTGTACTTTGTTTCCAATAACACGATATTTGGAACCCAGTTTCACGATTTCCCTGTAACTGATAAAATTATGGTCTGCGATATGTCTTCCGATATTCTATCAAGAAAAATCGATGTAAGCCGTTTCGGGATTATTTTTGCCGGGGCCCAAAAAAACATGGGGCCAGCCGGTTGCACTGTAGTAATCATCCGCGAAGATCTGCTCGCCAGAACTCCGGACAATGTACCTACTATGTTCCGTTATAAAACCCATGCAGATAAAGGATCCATGTTTAACACCCCTCCCTGCTTTGCATTGTATACAATCGGACTAGTTCTTAAGTGGCTTGATAAGCTTGGAGGCCTTGATATTATGGAAAAAATGAATAAGGAAAAAGCTGCATTACTTTATCAGGCAATCGATTCTACGGAGTTTTATCGCGGCCATGCCAAGTTAGACTCACGATCTCTTATGAATGTCACTTTTAATCTGCCTTCTCAAGAACTCGAACAACAGTTTGTCCAGGAAGCAACTGCCCAAGGTCTTGACGGCCTGAAGGGCCATCGATCGGTTGGCGGATGCCGAGCATCCATTTATAATGCTTTTCCAAAAGCAGGAGTGGAGAAACTGATTACTTTCATGCAGGATTTCGAGAAAAAAAACAAACTGAGCGCATAAATTAAGTCGTACTTCTTTCATCCTCAAATCCTTGTACTTCACGAATGAATACATTCCAGGTACTTAAAACTTTTTAGGCACTTTAGGCAATTCAGGCACTCTAGGCACTTTAGGCACTCTAGGCACTTTAGGCATTCTAGGCACTTCAGGCACTCTAGGCACTTTAGGCACTTCAGGCACTTTCTTCAAATGAACTACGAAGGCACTATCATCCGCCCTCCCAGTGAGGCAGACAGTATAATTCTCCAAGCAACTGTTGGTTGCTCGCATAATAAGTGTACCTTTTGCGGGGCTTATAAAGGAACCCTGTTCAGAATCAAGGAAGACTCAGTAATCGATGAGGACCTAACGTTTGCCGCTCAATTCTGCAGACGCCAGAAAAGAGTTTTTCTGGCTGATGGGGACGCCCTCATCATTCCTCAGCAAAGATTGATAAAGCTGCTAGGCAAAATCAGACGAACCCTTCCTTGGGTAAATCGGATAAGTCTTTACGGTAATGCAAAAAGTATTCATACTAAAAGCCCCAAACAGCTCAAAGAGCTCAAAAACCTTGGATTGGATCGGGTATATATGGGCCTTGAAAGCGGACACGATCAGACACTTGAGGCAATACATAAAGGCTATACCAGTGGAAAAATGATCAAAGAGGGCTGCAAAATCAGAGATGTTGGGCTATTTCTGTCTACAACTGTTTTGCTGGGTATTGGTGGGACAAAATACTCGGAAATCCATGCAGAATTGACCGGTAAAGTACTGACCGCTATCCAACCCAATCAAATTGCTGCCCTTACTCTGATGCTGATTCCTGACACGCCTCTTTATGACGATGCGATTTCAGGAAAATTTCACATACCTGAAGCTGATCAGCTACTTTTTGAACTTAAGACTATGCTGCTGAATATATATCTCGACAAGGTTATGTTCATGGCCAATCATGCATCGAACTATCTCTCCATTAATGCCCGTCTTAACCGCGACAAACAGAAAATACTTGCTCAAATCGATGATGCGCTTGCTGGGAAAATCCACTTGAAACCTGAAAGCATGAGAGCTTTATAGCCCTCTCCCCTAATATCATGGCAAAAACTGATCTTCAAGATATGACATTGACAGATCTGACGGAATTTATCACTGACTTGGGTCTCCCCTCTTTCCGTGCCAGGCAGATATTTTCTTGGCTCTATCGTCCTGGAATAAGAGATTTCAGCCAGATGACCGACATCAAAAAAGACCTTCGAGATGCAATTGCCAGAGTAGCAACTTTCAACAGGTTTATGCCTTCGACTGTGGAAAAATCTGCAGATGGTACATTTAAATACGGCTTTAAACTCTCGGATAACCGCATCATTGAATCAGTTCTGATTCCTGAACAGGACCGAAATACTCTTTGCGTTTCATCCCAGGTTGGGTGTGCAATGGGATGTAATTTCTGTCATACAGGCACTATGGGGTTTAAGAGAAACCTGCGGCCTGCAGAAATAGTTAATCAGGTTACCGCGGTCATTAACCATAAATTACTTGAAATCAACGCACAAGAACCTTCTGAAAACAGCATAATTAATAATCTGGTGTTTATGGGAATGGGCGAACCTCTTGCCAATCTCGACAACCTACTTAAGGCTTTAAGCATTTTAACCGAACAGCGTGGATTAGATTTTTCAGATCGCAGAATTACGGTCTCCACCTGTGGACTTATTCCACAGATGATAGAACTGGGTAAAAAAAGCAAAGTGAACCTGGCGGTTTCACTGCACAGTATAGATGATACTATTCGCAGTAAACTCATGCCAATCAACAAAACCTATCCAGTGGACGATCTTTTGCAGGCATGCAGGAATTATCCACTCCCCAAGCGACGAAGGATCATGTTTGAATACATATTAATTCAAGGCATCAACTCCTCTGCGGCAGATGCGGAACTTCTTGCCAAAAAACTAAAAAATATCCGTTGCAAAATCAATCTGCTTCCCTACAATGATAACCCTGCCTTTCCCCTAAAAAGTCCAACAGAAGAGGAAGTTGAGATTTTCCAGAAAATTCTCTGGAAAGCAGGCTACACCGTTTTGTTGCGCGAAAGCCGGGGCGCAGATATTTCTGCAGCTTGTGGACAGCTTGCCGCCAAACAAGGCGAAAGTGAAATATATTCAAAACCCTTGGAGAATCATAACTAATCAATTATGGTTATCAAATACTCTAAATACTGCGGCTGTTCCACTACTCCTCCAAGAGATTGATTGTTTTTTCTTAGTACTGCCCAGGATTCTGGATTAATTCTATGCGTTTTATGCTCAACAGCGAATCTAACTACGAAAATCAACCGCTGTTCTGCGATCTAAAGAATCTTTCAAAGGTATCACCTTCAAAATTTCTTTCTTGCAAAGTAATTTCTCCTGTAACAATTTATCAAACAGACATTTTAATTCACAATGCTGCAAAATATATTAACAGGAATTATAAAACAAATGTTGCGAGATATATCTGCTGCCCAATGTCTTCACTGTATTTTATAGCGAACACCTTTTTAAAAAAAGCCTAAATTATAACAGTAAGCTAAAACTGAATATTTATAAAACAGACCGGGGATAAATATGAGTTATGACTTGGATAAACTTTTAGAAATGCGCGCACAGGCCCGCCTGGGAGGCGGTCAGGAACGCATTGACAAACAGCATGCCAAGGGAAGAATGACAGCCAGGGAAAGAATTGAGATGCTGCTTGATGAAGGCAGTTTCGAAGAATTTGATATGTTCAAAACCCACCGCTGTGCTCAATTCGGCATGAAAAACAAAGAATTCCTGGGCGACGGGGTAATTACCGGTTACGGCACTATCAATGGTCGTATAGTTTACGTTTTTTCGCAGGACTTCACTGTTTTCGGTGGTTCACTATCAGAAACATTTGCTGAAAAGATCTGCAAGATTATGGATTTAGCCATGAAAAATGGTGCGCCGGTTATCGGTTTAAACGATTCCGGCGGTGCCAGGATCCAGGAAGGTATCGAAAGTCTGGCCGGATATACAGACATTTTTCTTCGAAATGTCATGAGTTCAGGGGTTATACCTCAAATTTCAGCTATTTTCGGTCCCTGTGCCGGCGGCGCTGTTTATTCTCCAGCCCTGACCGATTTTTCCATTATGGTCAAAAACAACAGCTACATGTTTCTTACCGGTCCAAGGGTGGTGAAATCTGTTACCCATGAAGATGTCACCGTAGAGGAACTTGGCGGTGCAACGGTTCACGCTTCGAAAAGCGGAGTGATTCACTATGCCGCCGAAACCGGAGCCGATGCAGTCGAATATATTAAAAAACTTCTATCATTCCTGCCGCAGAATAATATGGAAAGTCCTCCAGTTCTTGATTGTGACGACAGCCCGGCAAGATATGTAGAAATTCTCAACCAAATTATACCGGACAGTCCAAACATTTCTTACGACATGAAAGAAATTATTAAGCATACCGTTGATCATGGCGTTTTTTTGGAAATCCAGGCAGAGTTTGCCCCAAACCTCGTTGTAGGTTTTGCCCGCTATAATGGTTCCCCTGTTGGTATTGTTGCTAACCAGTCTCAATACCTTGCCGGTGTATTGGATATAGATTCATCTGTAAAAGGAGCCAGATTTGTTCGATTTTGCGACTGTTTCAATATTCCGGTGGTCACCTTTGTTGATGTACCCGGGTTTCTTCCCGGCACTGCACAAGAATACGGAGGAGTTATCAGGAATGGTGCAAAAATGCTCTATGCTTTTGCCGAAGCAACCATTCCCAAAGTTACGATTATAACGCGTAAAGCTTACGGAGGAGCCTATTGTGTTATGTCTTCCAAACATCTTCGCGGCGACATAAATTATGCTTGGCCCACAGCGGAAATTGCAGTTATGGGTGCCAAAGGCGCAGTTGAAGTGCTGTATTCCCGTGAAGCCAAAAAAAAAGAGGACCCAAAGGCGTTCCTTAATCAAAAAGAACAGGAATACTCAGATGCAGTAGTCAATCCATTCGTAGCAGCAAAACGTGGATATATTGATGATATTATTGAACCGGCTATGACCCGCGTCCGAATAATCAAAGCACTGCGTATTTTAAGAAATAAACGCGACAGCAATCCTATGAAAAAACATGGGAATATACCTTTGTAGACAGTCTGTAGAGATACGAAGTTCGGGATTTAAGGTTCGAGGTTCCCAGGTGGAAACAATTTTGATAGCAATGCAGTTCATTTGAAGTTCCCAGGTGGAGACAATTTTGATAGCAATGCAGTTCATATTTTGAAGTGAGGGAAAAATATGAGTGTAAAAATTTTAATCAAACGAATCATTGGACAAGAAGTGGCACCCGTTGTGAGGCCCTTAATTGTTGAATTAAGATCACATGCAATGAAGCAGCCAGGATACGTCAGTGGCGAGACATTGAAGTGCATAGACAGGCCGGAAGAATATATTGTGATAAGCACCTGGCAGTCTCTTGAAGAATGGGATAAATGGCTGGAAAGTACGGATAGACAGATTATCGAAGAAAAAATATATGCCATCACCAGCAAAGCCACTGAATATTCAAAATATGTGCAGCTTGGGAACTAGTTTGATCATACCGAGCCTTCATTATTCTTAAAGACAATCATGGAGGAAAATTGCAAATTGGATGAAAACAAGAAGAAAACTGCCGCTATCACAGCGGTTCTATATTATTTGCAGACCGAAGAAGAAACTTCAATACATGAGTTGTCTTCGATCAACACATCACCTTCACACCAGGACAGTTTCTGGACTTTCAGCGGACGTCAGTCGCAAATGCTGCTACGCAACATGGCGCAGATGAAGCTTTTCCCAGGCTGGAAAGGATAATCAAACTTTTTCATAACAGGAAAAAAAATGAAAAATGACATCAGCGTAGAATCCACCAAGATGGATTACAATAAAGACCGTCCAAAAGCGAATAATCCTGTAAAGGTAATGGATCTGACTTTGCGTGACGGCCATCAGTCTCTTTTTGCAACGAGAGGCAGAACCGAAGATATGATTCCGGTTGCCGAATTAATGGATGAGGTCGGATTCTGGGCCTTGGAAACCTGGGGCGGAGCAACCTTTGACTCCATGCATCGATTTTTAAACGAAGATCCCTGGGAAAGAATCAAAACACTGAAAAGATATGCTGTAAAAACTCCTTTTTCAATGCTGCTTCGGGCACAGAACTTGGTAGGTTACAGGAATTATGCCGACGATGTCGCAGAAGCCTTTGTTGATCGGGCTGCTGTCAATGGCATTGATGTGTTCAGAACATTCGATGCATTGAATGATTACCGAAATTTTGAAACTGTTGTTAAGGGAATTAAAAAAGCCGGCAAACATTTCCAGGGATGCATCTGTTTTTCGATGACAGAACCACGGATGGGTGGAGATGTATACAACCTGGACTATTATATCAACAAGGCTAAAGCCCTTGAAGAGATGGGAGCCGACAGTATCTGCGTTAAGGATATGGCTGGTTTGATGGCCCCTTATGATGCTTTTGTACTGTTTAAATCTTTAAAGGAGGCTGTCTCTCCACCGCTTCATCTACACAGCCATTTCACCTCCGGAATGGCTCCAATGACCCATCTCAAAGCAATTGAAGCGGGCGTAGACATAGTTGATACCTGCATGTCCCCCTATGCTTACCGGACATCACACCCGGCTGTAGAACCCATGGTCATGTCTCTTCTTGGCACCAACAGAGACATCGGCTTTGATATCACCCTTCTCGCCCAAATCAATGAAATTTTTGAAAAAAAAATTATACCCAAATATAGACATCTGCTGGATGATACCAAGATGTCCATTATAGATATCAATGTGCTTCTCCACCAAACTCCCGGGGGCATGCTTTCAAACCTGGTTAACCAGCTACGGGAAATGGATGCTCTGGATAAAATCGATCAGGTGTATGCTGAACTACCTAGGGTAAGAAAAGACCTTGGTCAAATTCCCTTGGTTACTCCTACCAGCCAGATTGTCGGCACCCAGACGGTTAATAATGTGCTGTTTGACGATGGAGATGAACGCTATAAAATGATTACCGGACAGGTGAAGGATTTATGTTACGGCTTATATGGCAAAACAGCAGTTCCGATAAACCCGGAAGTTCAGAAAAAAGCACTAAAGGGCTATTCCAGGGGAGAAGAACCGATAAACTGTCGCCCGGCTGAGGTCCTTGACCCGGAACTTGATAATGCTGAAAAGGAAGTAAAAAATCTTGCTAAAGGCCTTGATGATGTATTGATCTATGCCTTGTATCCGGTGACCGGCAAACGATTTTTGAAATGGAAATACGGTCTTGAACCTATTCCTGACGATGTCCTCCCCAGAACAATGGAAGATGTGAAAGCTGAGAAAGAATTGCTTGCCAAGGCAAAAGCTGGAAAAATGGTGGACAAAATTGAAAAATCCGTTCCTGAAATGAGTGATGATCTAAGAAAATTCAATGTTCTGGTAGACGGTGAATATTTTAATGTTGAGGTCGAAGAGTCCGGGGTCAGTCACCAAATAAGATCTGCCAGGAAAACCACCCCAAACCCTGCTGCAGTTCCACCTGCTCCTGCTGCCCCGATAAAATCTGCAAAACCTGCAAAATCTGCCAAACCTGCAGAAGAACCGGCGCCAGCAACAATGAACCACAGCGAAGGGGTGTCTCTTGTTGCACCCATGCCGGGAATGATTGTCGGTGTTGACAAAAAAGTGGGTGATGTGGTGAAAAAAGGTGAAACAATCCTTACCCTTGAAGCGATGAAGATGGAAAATGCACTACCAGCGCCTATAAGCGGAACTATTATAAAAATGATAAAGGTTGTTGGCGATCAGGTTGCTAAAAATGATATTCTCTGCGTGATTTCTCCATAATCCGGCTCTCGTTCAGTCTGTATTTTACTTTATTTCAGGAGATTCTTCACAGCCCGGCTTGCAGTAATATTGGTTTTGGTCACGTATTCTTCGTGATTCCTATCAATATCATTGAGCTTGTAATAATAATTGACCATTAAACCATATGAGCGCTTTTTGCCATTTTCTGAAAGATCACCGAACCAGTTTATCCGCTCAATAAAAGCACCGTTTGACAAATGAAAATGGGCTACCGGATCAAACGCTCCAGAACCACTTCGTTCTTCAAGCAGGTAATGTGCACAGAGTCTGGTAAGAATCGGTTGTAAAATTTGAACGGTCGCAGGATCACCGTACCAATCATCATTCAGGATGTTTTGCAGCTGCAGGGCTGCGTTTTCACAGCTATACTTCTCCTTCAGAATATCTACCTCTTTTGGACGCAGAATTTCAAGATCACGGGTGATGAGTTTTGGCGACAACCAGTTTTTAAAACCTGGTATTGGGGAAAGAGTAGCAAAATGTTTTAAGTCTTCGAAATCATTGGAAAGTTTCTGCACCACAGTTTTTATCAAAAAATTCCCCATGCTGATGCCGGCAAGCCCCGGCTGGGTATTGGATATGGAATAAAATAAAGCAGTATTAGCATGTTGCGGATCAACTTTTTCATCCTCTTTATTGAGCAATTCCTGAATATTATCGCTGAGTTTATTTACCAGAGCGACTTCAACAAAAATCAAAGGTTCAGATACCATCTTATTGTGAAAAAATGCAAAACATAGACGATCCGAATCAAGCCGAGTACGCAAGTCATCCCAAGAATGGATTTCATGAACTGCTTCATATTCAATCAATTTTTCCAAGAGAGCTGCAGGTGAATTCCATGTAATTTCCTGGAGGTCGAGAAGACCAATATCAAACCAGGCAGCCAGAATTTCTTTAATATCATGAGACAATTTGTATAATCCAAGGTCGTCCTTGCTTTTTTTCAGGATGGCAGCCCGCATATTAATCAAAAGTTTCAAGCCGTTCGGCAACGAGGAGAACTGTTTGAGAAGAATAATTCTCGGTGGTGTAAGCGTCTTTTTCAAATTTATTTCTGCATGAATAGATTCATTTGTGTTTTGTGCCCTTTCGATCTCCTTGATTTTATCAACCAGTTCCTGCCGGTTGATATCAAAATCATAAGCCAGAATATCATGAAACCTTTCCCGCCCTTCAGAAGTAAGGTTCAAATAAACCGTGCCGAGTTCAACAGTACGGATTCTGGCAGAGACATCTCCACCTTTCGCATATATGCACTCATTAATGAGGTTGTACAAATACTCTCGCTCTTCATAGCGTGGATCAAGTTCTTCACTTCTAGACAAAGCTTTTCTGGCTAAACCGATAATACCGTCCCAAGCCTTTCTGAATTCTCCTCTGGTCAATCTGTCAATAATGGCAGATGAGTTATCGCTTGCTTCATCATGCATATCAACCATGGAATTTTCCTTTTGATGAAAAAAGTGAACCTACTAATAAGAGTCTATTCTGACATCAGTCGTTCTTATACCTGTTAATCGCATGTATCCTTTCAAGTACAGGCGGGTGGGAATAGTTCAAAAATACATGTAAAGGATGCGGAGTGAGGTTTGAAAGATTATTTTTAGACAGTTTTTTTAGGGCTTCAACCATATCTGCAGGACTCCCCGTTGTCTGCGCAGCGAATCTATCAGCCTCATATTCATTATGTCGAGACAGGAGATGCAAAAAGATTGAAAGAATCATTTCAATGGGAGAGAGTAAAAGACCGAAAAATATCAGGCCTCCATAGATGGAGGTCTGTTCCATAAAAAAAGCGTCAAACAAACCTTGATGGCTGAGAAAAATGGATAGAAGATAAAACATAACCCCCATGTGTAATATACTCAGCACCATTCCCTGTATTATGTGTTTCTTTTTATAATGTCCAATTTCATGGGCAAGAATAGCCAGCAATTCACCTGATGAATGGTTTTCGATCAGAGTATCAAACAAAGCGATACGTTTGTTCTTTCCAAAGCCGGTAAAAAAGGCATTGGATTTACTTGATCTGCGGGAGCCATCAATAACAAAAATATTTTCAAGAGAAAACTTTACCGACTTTGCATAGCCCATAATCTTTTCTTTTAAGTCTCCGTCGTCAAGAGGAGTAAATTTATTAAATAGAGGCATTATCCAGGTCGGAGCTACGAACTGAATTATAAAAATAAAGATAGTGACCACCAGCCAGCAGTAAAGCCAGGCTTTGGAACCGGCAAATTCAAACAGGGCGAGAACAATTGTCAATATCAGACCACCGATTACTATGGAGAGGGCAAGCCCTTTCATAAGATCCAGAAAAAAGGTGAGCGGTTTAGTCCTGTTAAATCCAAATTTTTCTTCGATTACAAACGTTGAATAGATACTGAATGGCAGCGATAGAACTGTCTTTAAAAAAAGAAGAACAGTTAAATATGATAAGCCAGTCCAGACCTGAGATAATTCCCAGCTCCGCACCCACAAATCCATCTGATTAAAACCGCCGGCAAACCAGAAGAGAAGCATTACAGCCAAATCAAATGTACTGGTAACAAAACCAAAACGGGTCGAAACTTTGGTATAAGCCTGTGATTTTTCATAAGCACTGCTGTCGTAAACGCCCTTAAATTCTTCAGGAAGCTCCGGACGCAATGCCTTAAGATTCAAACTGTCTGAAACAATATCAAGAGCATAATTAAACAATAGAGAAATCAGTATAATGAAAAAATAGATATTCATGGGTCTTTAATTCACCTTTTTGTATTTTCTAGTCAAGGATGCTGTTAGGATAAAATATGTATGTAACAAAAAGCAGGTTGATCTGATCGATGCAAACATGTCAAATTATCCTGGTCCGGTCAAGCTGTAATTCATAATTCATACCATGAAACCGTAATATTCGAAAAGATGCCTACTAACAGGTAGATTTTTCATTGCTGGAAAAAGATGCACAATGATATAATAGGTCGACATTTTTAAAAACTTTATTTAACCAATAGGACCACCAATGAAAAAAATTTATGTGACAATACTCTCTCTGCTTTTATTCCTTCCAATACAGGCGTCTGCAGAATGTCTATCTGGAGACTGTAATAATGGAAAAGGCGATCTTATGCTACCGGACGGCAACAAGTTCAGCGGTCAATTTAAAAATGGAGCCCCGCATGGGCAGGGAAAACTGATCTTGTCTGACGGCACATCACTTACAGGCAAATTTACCAATAGTCCATATAATGGTACAGGATCAATAATCTTTCCAAATGGTGAAAAATATGACGGCCAATTTTATAACCACATACCCAATGGTCAGGGAACCCTTATCAATGCGAGTGGAAATACCTATAACGGTGTATTTCGCAAAGGAGAATTTTTCCGTGGTAACGTGAAAATTACCCTGCCGGACGGTGTTGTTTATAATGGAGCCTATGCCAATCAAACCTATAACGGCAAGGGAGAGCTGATTTTGCCGGACAAGACCCATTATTCCGGTAATTTTAAAAATGGTCAGTATCAAGGTCAAGGGACACTGATATTACCGGATGGAACTAAATATGTTGGTAAATTCACTGAAGGTCTTTATAGCGGTAAAGGAAAACTGACTAAAGCAGGGGCCACCTATGAAGGAGATTTCAAAGACAACCAATACCACGGCCAAGGAATCTTGCTTACGCAAGACGGTACCAAGTTCGTTGGTTTTTTTAAAAATGGCAAACTGAATGGTGACGGGCTAATGACCTCGCCTGACGGCAAGAAATACGGCGGCCGTTGGAAAGATGATGTCTTTAATGGACAAGGCACACTCATTCTGCCCGATGGCACCAAATATTCTGGTGAGTTTAAGAAAGGAGAATACCATGGGTATGGAGTTCTTACTCTTCCAGACAAGACTGCTAAAGAAGGCAAATTTGAAAAAGGACAATTAGTCGAAGAAAAGAAACCGGAAAAAAAGAAAAAAAAGAAAAGAAAAAAAATAATTTTTTAACCTTGTAACAAACCATTATTCTTCATTTTTGTACGAAGCTGCTTGCGGCTGATACCTAGCAATATAGCAGCCTGGGACTGATTCCATGAGGTATTGTCCAACGCCTTGATAATAATCCGCTTTTCCAGTTCCGGGAGATTAAACTCGCCAATCTCAAAGCAATCCCCCTCCTCTGCCAACGGCCTCATTTTCTTTGGCAGACATTCCAAATTTATTTTTTCATAGGAACACAAAATAACTGCCCGTTCCATTACGTTTTCCAGTTCCCGTACATTCCCTGGCCAGTCATAATTGATCATTGCAGCCATTACCTCCGGTTCTACATCTGCAACATCCTTTTTATTCTTTTTACTGAAAGTATTTAGGTAATGATACACAAGAAGAGGAATATCCTCAGCACGCTCACGGAGTGGAGGAATGGTTATGGTGATGACATTTAGTCGATAATAAAGATCAGCTCGGAAATCATTTTCAGCAATTGCTTCATCAATATTACGATTGGTTGCCGATAAAATCCTTACATCAGCGGTAATTTTTTCTTTACCCCCAATACGTCGGAATTCTTTTTCTTGTAAGAAACGCAATAATTTTTTTTGCAATGAAAAATCCAGATCACCTATTTCATCAAGAAATGCAGTACCACCTTGAGCCATCTCAATAAGTCCCATCTTTGATTCATTCGCACCGGTAAATGCTCCTTTTTCATAACCAAACAGTTCGCTTTCAATCAACTCCGAAGGAATTGTAGTGCAGTCAATGGGGATAAAAGTGCGTTCCGCACGAAGGGAAGTGTAATGTATAGCCCTGGCAATTAGTTCCTTACCTGTGCCTGACTCGCCCAGGATAAGAATATTTGCATCTGTCTTGCTCACCCTTTTGATGAGAGTGAACACCTCCTGTATAGCAGGAGATTTGCCTATGATATTTAAAAATTTGTATCTGTCATCTCCATTGAATATCCCGCCATTTTTCTCATGAGATATTGCATCTTTCACTGCTGATTCAAGAAGATTCAGATTTATCGGTTTGGTAAGATATGTATAAGCGCCTTTACGCATGGCATTGACGGCAAGCTCTATTGTTCCGTAAGCAGTAAGAAGAATAAATGGTATATTCGGTGCAACTGTTTTAACCTTCGCAAGGAGCTTTTCACCGTTCATTCCCGGCATTTTGTAATCAGAGATAATGAGATGGTAGGTATTATTTTTAACTAAAGTAAGGGCTTCTTCCCCGGATCTGGCTGTATCAACAGTATAATTGCTACCCTGCAGACCTGCGGAAAGCACTTTCAGGGAATTAATTTCATCATCAACCAGCAAAATTTGATACTGCATCTTCAACCTCCTCAAGTGACAACCGGAGTGTAAAGGTGCTTCCCGAACCCATAACACTGGAAACAGTCAGATCACCATTATTTTCATTTGCTATTTTTCTTGAAATTGCCAATCCAAGTCCGGTTCCTCTGGTTTTGGTAGTAAAAAACGGATTAAATATTTTTTTCAGATTTTTTTCCGGGATACCAGGGCCATCATCAATAACTGCAAGGTAAATATTGTCCCTATCATTCCGGGTCGTTATTTTAATAGTGCCGTTTGGCCCCACTGCATCAGTGGCATTGATTAGTAAATTAATGACCACTTGCTTTATCTGATTAAAATCACAATTAACTAGAGGAAGATGACCACCTAAATCCGTTTGAATTGTTACCTTGCTTTCAGTCGTCTCCTGTTCAAGAAGATAAAGAGCATCTTGTAACAGCTTGTTTAGATCGTTTGCCTGTGGATCAGGTCTGATTGGTTTGGCAAAACCGAGAAGTGTGGTAGTAAGTTTATTGATACGTCCAACTTCACCGGAAATAACAGAGATAAATTCTTTAATCAGTGCTCCTCTGGAATTCTTGCCGATATAGTCTGCAGCTCCCCCAATGGCATTTAATGGATTTTTTATTTCATGGGCCAATGTAGCAGCCAATTCTCCTGTGGCTGCTAATTGAGACATTTTCTCCTGCTCTCTAATTGCATGGCTGAGACGAACTACCATTTCATTGAATGCTGTCGATAATTCACCGATCTCGTCGCTGCCATGAACAGGGATTTGCTTATCCAGTGATTCATCACCTAATCCATCCACAGAAGATTTAAGCTGAATTATAGGTTTTAACAACCTGATGATCAATCCGAAGCCGAAAAACAGTGCTGAAACAAGGGTAACGAGAAGAAGCAGAAAAATCATAAATCGGCGACCGATGATGGTAATTGGAGAAATATTGTCATAAAAAATAAACGTCCCGAAAGTCAGGAGAGGTATGGCGGCAAGCAGTGTAAAAGCAGCTAGAGCGCGATAAAGAATGGAACCCTCCATTTTCAGGAGTTCCCCCCTGTTCATGCTGAAAAAAAGGATGGAAAAACCTATCGGCCTCATGATATGACCATGGAGCCAGGCAGTGGAACCTATTCCGGTCGGAAAAAACAGAAAAACGGCAGAACCGCAGATCAAAAGGTGACCCAGGGAGGAAGCTAGAAACTGTTTACTCGCTGTTCGGTAGAAAGTTCCTATATAAAGCATACAAACAACGCCGGAAAGGTAGGCGACCAAAATCCAGACCAAGGGACGGAATACTCCAAAAAATGGGAATTTCACATAAACAGAAGGATGTAGCAGTAGCAACAAGGGAAGGTAAAAAACCGGATAAATTTTTTTATTATCAGGATATTCAGCTGAAATGGCCATGATTATAATAAGCAGACCAAAACAGTAACCGATAAGGGTCTGGTAAAGAAGGTTGAGATTAAGATGTAAACCATGGATAGTGGCATGGATAAAACTACTCAGAGCGAGAATAAAAAATCCTGCTCCAAGGAGAAAAAACCGTGCTCTTTTTTGACGATTGATATTGTTATTTGGAGATCTAAAAAGAGAAAAAGTTCGCCATGCTATAGCAAGTCCTATCATGCCGACGAGAATCTCTTCACCAATATGATACCATTGAAGAGTTTGGCGACTGATCGTAATACCAATGAAAGTGAGGGCTGTTTCCACCCTGTAAATCTCCCTTAATGCTATTACATAACAAAAACTGTCCCATTTGGGACAACCTGCAAACCTTTAAAATGAGGTTCCACTTACAAACCGGCTAACCCGCTAGGCCCATAACAAGCCGTATTCAATAGAATTTAAACTTTCCACGTTAGTTCGCAGCACGATACAACAATGTATTGCTTATTCATTGTAGAAAGGTCTAGTCACGAATTTTACCAGCCCCATAGGCATAAATAGCAATGACTATGCCAATATCTAATTCAACGATTGCATATAATATTAAGCATAACAGACTTTCCTGACTCAAATTAAACCAGACAGACCACCAACAATCATCATTACAAAAAAAATCTTTTAAATAATCAGCTCGAACTTTCAGGTTAAAATATAAATTCAATATCCATCTAACCGGTAGATTTTTACAATTCTCTTTAACGAAGGATTTGTCCCAAAAAGGACAACCACAAATATTCCAACTGTTCCTTTTGGGACAACTTTATCATATTTTTTCACTTCCTCACACATTAAAACTTCCTGCAGTCTTATAAAAAAAACAAATAAAATATTGAAATTATAGGGGTAATTGCGCAATCGCATCATTAATGTACCACATTGTGGCACAAGCCTTGCTAGACATAACATAAAAATATTTTTGCCAACAAATGAAAGATTGAAGGAGGTGAACGGTGGAAGCCACGGTATCAAAGAGAGCAACGACCAAAGAACACGCATTACAGGCTGAATGCTGTGATATAAAAATCACCGATAAAATAAGTGTACCCCGCAAAAATGTTAATTGGGCGCTTGGAATTCTTGCCTTTTTTTCTTTGATAAGCATAGGCACTTATGCTCTTCATGAGTATTACATCTACCTTTCAGCATATCTCTGGTTTGGATTTATCTATGGCATGTGTCTGCAATACGGCCGTTTCTGTTTTGCCTCTGCATTCCGGGACCTCTTTGCCGTCGGTGTACCAAGGATGGTAGTCGGCATCATGATTGCCACGATTCTTTTTGCTTTTACCTCCGCATTTGTCTCCTCAACCGGTTGGAGTACTTTCCATGCAGCGCCCTGGAGTATCCATGCAATTATTGCCGGTCTCATTTTTGGGGTAGGAATGGTCTTTGCCGGCGGCTGTGCATCCGGGTCGCTTTATAAGGCAGGAGAAGGAAACGGCGTTTCTCTGCTGGTCATATTATCTCTTAGTATAACCCAAGCAACCTTTGTAGATGTCGGTGGTTGGTTCAATCGTTTTGTTCCGGATACCTGGGCTGAATCAGCGCTTACAAAAGGGTTGCCCAGTGGAATCAACGTCAGCGACGGCACCTAAAAGGTTTCTGGGGCATGATTGCTGCCTCAAAACGAACAGCTGTTGCAGGTTTTTTCCTCGGTATAGCGTGCGGCTTGCAGATGTTCGTTATTGAAGGGTTACGGATGAAGTTTGGAGTGAAAAATGCCGGAACCATTCTTCAGCGCCTTGGACAAGACTTTGGAATTTCAGCGAAAGGAACAGTGTTTGATCCCGGCTATTGGTACGTAACCACCCAGGAAGCGCAGTGGGTAGGCTGGTTAATGCAGAAGCTCGGCTGGGAAAACATGGACAATATTTATTTTGGTTGGGTAAACGGCATTCCCAATCCAGCCCTCAATCCGGCAGATTGGATGTCTGTGGCTTTAATCGGCGGAGCAGCGGTCATGGCCTTATTACATAATGAATTCAAATGGAAAAAGCCATCCACGGAACTGGCAATCTGGGCGCTTATCGGTGGAGCACTTATGGGTATAGGCTCCCGTTTAGCACTGGGCTGCAACGTAGGGGCTTTTTTCGTAAGAACAGCGAACGGCGATATTTCCGGCTGGTCATTTGGCCTCGGCATGATAGGTGGAGCGTACATCGGTGTTAAATTCTTCAACTGGTATACTGAACGTAGGATGGCCAAACAATTCGCAGGGATAAACTTTGATTAACTTTTTTATAAAAAAACATCTGCGCAAGGAATATATGACACGCAATGTCACTAAAAAATTGTTGGGAGAACAGCTATGAAAACAAATCCTGTATGGCTGATAATAACGGTGGTCATGGGCTTTCTCGGATTCATGATGGGATACAGTGTTCCGCCTTTTATGGAAGTCGGTTTCGGGGTTGGCGGGCAGCAGGCTGAAGAAGGCCAACCAGTGTCGGAAGATATGATGAAACATTATCAACAGTTGTATCAGGATGATGATTCTGATGATGATTAAAGGGGAGAGAATATGAAATCTGGAATTTGGTTTCTGCTGATTGCAATCGTGTGGTGGTTAAGCTTTATAGGTGGTTATCAGGTATCTGCTCGCACTGGCACTGAACCTGGTTATTTTGGTGCGGTCGAAGCTGCAGGTTATGGAGGTGGCAGCGAGCTGACAAAGATAGAAGGAATCAGTGATGAATTAAATAAATACTATCAGGATCTGCAGAAAACAGGTGATGAATAACCCGGAAGAGTGAAACAGTTGAGACTTGTCAACTCTTTCTGGTCGACGGCCATGATCTATATTTCATTGGCCAAACAAATAATTAATGGTACTGGGAGGTGTAAACATGAAAAAAAGATTATTTCTAACGATGCTGTTGTCTGTATTTTTAATGACATCAGCGGGAAATGCTCTGGCAGAAGGCTGGTCCAATTCGGACCTGCTTGTGACTCCGGACTTTGTAAAAGCAAAACTAGAAGACCCCAATTGGGTGGTTATTGATGCAAGAGATCTAAAAGACTATGCTGACGGTCATATACCGGGAGCGATCAGCCTTGGCAAGAGACTTAAAAAAGCATTAAGAGATTCAACAGCTCGGGTATGGAGAGATATTGCCAAGTATGAAAATCTTTTTGCAAAAGCAGGAATAGGCAACGACACTCATGTCATTATCTATCACGGAGATATTAAAACTCTCACCGATGCTTCAGTGGGATTCTGGGTTCTGGAATACCTGGGACAAAAGGACAAAGTCCACCTGTTGGATGGAGGACTGGATGCCTGGCGAAATGCAGGTAATCGACTTTCTAAGGAACCAACCGTTAGGGAGGCAACAACTTTTACTGCTAAGGTGAACTCGAGCCTTTTGGCAACGACTGACGAAATAGTGAACATAGCAAAGGGCAACCAGACCGACGTGCAGCTCATCGATTCAAGATCCAAAAAAGAGCATGTCGGTACAGATATGCGGGCAATAAGGGGTGGTCATGTTCCTAACACA
>CAMYJP010000060.1 GCA_947258675.1 uncultured Desulfobulbaceae bacterium
GCCCAAAGAAAACGAACCAAAAGAAAGGGCACCCGTGTCACTTGGTCCTTCGGACTTCCCTGTGCTCCTCGAATCTGCCGGGAGTTTGAAAACTCGCTTTGCTCAGACAGTTCAAACTCCTTTTTCGGCAGCTTCTGTGGTGCTCGGCTGCGTGCCAATGGGAACTTAAAATTTGAAGATTGCCCCCTTCAAGGTGCCTCGAAGTCTTCGCCTATCTCCTGAGGCCACCCGCTCTCCGGATGGAGACTTACTACCTTCAAAGCGGGGTTTAACAATTAAATAGAATAATCCGATTGACTAATTACCTGTTTCCTTATTATGTATTTGCGGCAACAGATTGGTTCCTGTCCAACAAACCTGGAATACACCAACTACTCAATAAAGCCAAAAACTATAAGGGAAAAATTATGCTCGAGTTGAGGTTTATAAGAGAAAATATAGCACTTGTAAAAGAAAAGATTGCGCATAGAGGAATAAAAGATGCCCGTATAGATGAATTTGAAACAGTGGACAAGAAAAGACTCCTGCTCTTATCCGAGGTTGAAAATCTTAGAAACAAGCGTAACAGTGTAACGAAAAAAATTGCTGAATTGAAAAAAGCCGGCAAGGATGCGGAAGCATTGATTCTTGAAATGAGACAGACCGGGGATCGTATTAAAACACTTGAGGAAGAGTTGGCAAAAATCAAGGAGGATTTGAATGATATTGTCATGGGGGTCCCTAATCTCTGTGATGATTCCGTGCCCTATGGAATGGATGATTCTGAAAATATTGAAGTAAAAACCTGGGGTGAAATTCCCGAGTTTACCTCTGAGCCTAAAGCACATTGGGAAATTGGAGAACTTACCAATACCTTGGATTTTGAAAGATCAGCCAAATTGTCAGGCGCGCGTTTTGCGTTATTGAAAGGAAACGGTTCCAGATTGGAACGGGCGTTAATTAATTTCATGCTGGACCTTCATACGCAGAAGCATGATTATGAAGAAGTGCTGCCGCCGTTTCTGGTGAACACCCCATCCATGACCGCTACCGGTCAGTTGCCAAAATTTGAGGAGGACCTCTTTAAAATAGAGGGAAGGGATCTGTATCTGATTCCTACTGCTGAAGTTCCGGTGACCAATATTCACCGGGACGAAACACTTCCAGAAAAGGACCTTCCTAAAAAATATGTGTCCTATACTCCCTGTTTCAGGTCAGAAGCAGGTTCCTATGGAAAGGATACCCGTGGATTAATAAGACAGCACCAGTTTGATAAGGTGGAACTGGTCAAGTTTGTGACCCCGGAAAAGTCCAATGATGAACTCGAGGCCCTCCTTGCTGATGCCGAAGAGGTCTTGCAGCTTCTCAATCTTCCATATCGTGTGGTAATTCTGTGTAGTGGCGATCTAGGGTTTTCAGCCGCTAAAACATATGACATAGAAGTTTGGATGCCGGCCCAGAACAAGTACCGGGAGATCTCGTCATGCAGCAATTTTACCGACTTCCAGGCCAGGCGAGGCGGCATCCGCTCTCGGCCGGAAGGAAAAAAGAAAAGCAGCCTGGTGCATACGTTAAATGGCAGCGGTCTGGCTGTGGGGCGCACATTAGCGGCCATCTATGAAAATTACCAACAGCCGGACGGCACATTTGTTATTCCGGAAGTGTTGGCGCCATATTTTAAGAAGAGATTTTAGAGGATGGAGCACCGAAGTCTGCGCTTATCTGCTGAATAGTTACAGTTCGGTGGTTTTAGCTATATTTTGGCATCACGCTAAATAGTTGCCAAGGATGTAATGAATAAAGAAAAGGTTAAGCCATTCCCAGAGCGTCTTTTAGAGGTCTCAGGTATTCTTCATAATTGCGCCAGCGTCCTACAGATTTGTTGTATATTGGTTGCCGCACCTGCCAGGCACTTGCTGTAAACACCGCCCGTGAATTCTTTTGGAAGGAAAGGCAGGCGTCATCCCATTCTAACTCAAGAAAATCTATCAATTTACGTGTGTTGGTAGCCTGATCATTCAACAGGTCTTCATATTTGATTTCATGAATACTGGCAGGTAGAGCTTTACGCCAATGTGCCATTATCCGTTCATACTCTCGATAGTAAATACCGATTTCAGATAGATCATAGGCATAAGGATGTTCACCGGTGAAATATTGGAAGTAGATAGATAGACAGGTGTCAAGAGGGTGCCTGCTGCAGTGAATAATCTTGGCTTTCGGAAATAGTAGTGAAATCCAGCCCAGGTGAAAACAGTTCTGAACCATTTTGTCAGATATACGAATGCTCAAGTCAGTTGCGTCTTGCTGAAGCTGTGCCAGATAGAATCGTGACAACGAAGTAGCCAGATTTTGATCAACCCGTGATAAGTATTTCCGGCCAGGACTTGCAGATTGTAAGCCGATCGTTAGCTTACTTACGATATCGTCTATGATGTTCAGTTCGCCTGCGCCATGCACTTTGGGGTGGGCAGCTATGATTTGCTCCACTAACGATGTGCCTGAGCGAGGCATGCCGACAATAAAAACCGGCAATTTACTCTCTGAACCGGCAAAATTGGAGTATCGTTTAAATGTTACTGGAAAGGTCTTGATAATTCTGGAAACATAGGAGACTGGGGCATTGTGATCTAAATGGGAGGTTTTATGCTTGATGCTATTGGCTCGCCGGTAATGATCGAATGCCGTTTTGTACATTTTGCAGTCATCATAGATTTTTCCTAGGGCAAAATGCACTTCCAAAATGTTTTCATCGGATAGGTCAGAGTTTTGTAAAATCCTTTTGCCAAGAATTACATCTTCATGGTGTTCATCGGTATATACTCTCGAATGAACAAGAGCCTTAAAAGCGGTGGAAAATTCAGGTTGCAGCTGCAATGCTTTTTTGTAACAGGAAATTGCCTTGTCTGTTTTGCCCTGATAGGCAAGCGCGTGCCCCATATTGCCGTATGCTTCAGAAAAGTCCGGGTTTAATTGCAATGCTTTTTTAAAAATGATAAGAGCCTTGTCAGCCATCCCCCGATTAATATAGGTGACTCCAAGGTCATTATATGCATCTGCGGCATCAGGATTTAATTGAATAGCCTTTTTATACCAGCTTGTAGCTTCTTCATATTTCCTAAGCTTTGCCATGGACCGAGCTAGCCTAGTGAATTTCATAGGTAGGTCAGGTTCAATATCCAGCGCTCTATTGTACCAGAGCTGTGCTTCGTCCAGTTTTCCCGTAAGTTGGTAAGTATCGCCCAAATTGTTAGCCGCTTCGGCAAAAGCCGGTTCTATCTCCAATGCCGTTTGAAACGATTCAATTGCCTCGTTATATTGTTTTCTAGCTGAAAGAACAGTGCCATAATTATTGTAAAATTCAGCGTTTTCTTCTCCTAAAGTGATTGCTTGCTGATATGCTGATAAAGCGTCCTCCATTTTTCCGAGGGCAAACAAAGCCTGACCGATATTGTTGTAGAGAATTGGATTCCTGGAGTCTTTTAAGAGGGATCTGTTGAGCAGGACAACGGCCATTTCATAATAGCCACCGTGATAAGCAAATACACTTAACATGTGTAATGCGTGGGAATGTTGGGGATCAATATTAAGGACTTGCCTATATATTCTTTCAGCCGCTTCTAATTGGCCGGTTTCTTGGTATTGATCGGCAATTACCAACTCATTCCTGATTTTTGCCTGTTTCGCTTTAATTGCTGCTGGAAGACGAACATTCTTTCTTTTTCGTTTTAAATTTCTAATACCCATAATAAATTTGATTTTTCCAGTTTTAGCGTACTTTAGGTTTCAGACATCAGCCAAAAAAAATAATATTGCAATAACAGTACGTTGTCCTGACACCTGACACCTGAATCTCAACCTCTCGCAGCCCCTCTATGTTCGCTATCTGAGTAGAAGTTTGCTTAATCAGGATGAGAAAAAATGTTCACCTGGTATGCTATTTTTCAAGAGCCAAAATAAGCAATCGATCCAGCAGTGCGGCAAATGACATTCCTGACGCTGCCGCAGCCTGTGGCAGGAGACTGGTCTGTGTCATCCCCGGAATGGTGTTTGTTTCCAATACATAAATTGCATGGTCAATGCTGACAATCATATCGGTCCGGCTGTATCCTCTTAATTGCAATGCCTTATGGGCAAGTAAACCGTACTCCTGAGCTTTAGCCGTTATTTCAGGGTCAAAATCTGCCGGGCAGATTTCCCTGGTGGCGCCGGGCTGGTATTTCGCTTCGTAATCGAAAAAGGTGTATTTTTCTCCCGGAATAATCTCCACCAATGGCAGCGGTGTAAGTTCATCGTTTCCTATAACACCGACAGTAATTTCGCGTCCCTCTATATATTGTTCTACCATGACTTCAGTGTCATGTTCAAAGGCTTGTTCAATTCCCTTAAGGAGATCCTTTTCAGAGTGAGGAATGCTCATCCCGAGACTCGATCCCTGCCGTAAAGGTTTTATTACCACCGGCAGGTCAAGTTTTTTTAAAATTGCCGCGATGTCTATAGCTTTTTTTTCAGTCATTGTTGACCTGAGCTTGACCCAGTCAGGTACTTTCAGCCCGGAGTTTTGATACAATATTTTCGACAGATTTTTATCCATTGCTATAGCGCTGCCCAGGACACCGGACCCCTGGTAAGGAATATCCAGCAGATCAAGATATCCCTGAACCGTGCCATCTTCACCAAAAAGACCGTGCAGCAAGATAAAAGCAACGTCAATTCCTTCGGCCTGCGCTGCCAGTTCCTCCAGATCTGTTGCCGGATCAAATCGGATAACCTCATATTTATCCGGATTAAGAGCCCGGCTGACTTCAGCTGCCCCTTTGAGCGATACCTCGCGTTCTCCGGATTTACCTCCGGCAAGCAGAGCAACGCGTAATTTTTTATCTGTCATAATTTCCCCTGGTTCGATTAGGATTAGTAGGGTAAAACGTATTGATCAACAACGTACTTTTTTCAGTAAATCTTTTCAATTACGTTTTGGAGAAACTTGAAAGATTATCGGCATAAGAAGCAGCCGATCATTGACAGAAGATTTAAGAATGTAGAAGATGTTATTTTGATGGCGTCGCAAAAAGTCCGATCTACGGGGTGTAGCACATTTTTCACCCTCAAGGGTATTCACAGCTTAGCCATCACATGACATTTTACGAATCCATCATCCTTTTGTGTTTCACAAAAAGTTTTTTTTTGTTGATAATAATGGAAACGATTTCATGGAACGTACGACAATAAAATTATTAAAAGAGATTGTCGGTAGGAATCATGTGACAACAGTTGTGGAAGATTTGCACTGTTATTCCTATGATAGTTCAGGGTTGGAGCTTCAGCCATCTGCGGTTGTCTTTCCTGGATCTGTTGAAGAAATTAGCCGTATAATGCAGTTAGCCAACAGTTCAGGACTTTCCATCATTCCACGAGGCGCCGGTACAGGCATGACCGGTGGTGCCCTTGCCGTAGAGGGAGGAATGGTGATGGCTTTAGGCCGATTGAATAGAATTCTGGAAATAGATAATGATAATCATTTGGCCGTGGTTGAACCGGGAGTGATAACCGGTCAATTTCAAGCTGAGGTAAGGAGGCAAAATCTTTTTTATCCCCCAGATCCTGCCAGTAAGAATTTCTGCACAATGGGCGGCAATGTTGCTAATTGTGCCGGTGGCCCTAGTGCAGTGAAGTATGGGGTTACAAGAGATTACGTGCTTGGCCTTGAAGCGGTGCTGGCAGATGGGAATATTATCAATACAGGGGTCAAAACAGCCAAGGGGGTTATGGGGTATGATCTTACCCGGTTATTAATTGGTTCAGAGGGAACTTTGGGAATAATTACGAAAATAATAGTTCGTCTCCTTGCTCTTCCTGCCCGGAAAAATACTTTTTTAGTGATGTGTGGAAGTTTAAAATACGCCACAGGTCTTGTTTCCAGGATTTTATCATCTGGGATTCTGCCAAGCACCTTGGAATATATGGATAGAAATGCATTGCAGGTGGTAGATTCATATTTAGCCGGTCAACTGCCAACCAATATAGAAGCTTTGCTGCTTATCGAGGTCGATGGTGATGACTATGCTGTTGCCGGCCAAAGCAAAAGACTTATGAGTCTGCTTGCTGATCAAATCGGACCTTCAGAAATTCTGGAAATAAAACAGGCTAAAGACCCGGAAGAGATAGATGCTTTGTGGCAGGCCCGCCGGGCAATTTCTCCTGCAAGTTTTAAACTGAAACCCCATAAGATCAGTGAAGATGTTGTCGTGCCGAGAACAAAAATTCCGGAATTGGTAGCTAAAACCGAACAGCTGGCTGATGAATATAATTTACCCATACTTACCTTCGGCCATGCAGGTGACGGTAACATCCATGTGAACATCATGCTCAATAAGGATGACCAAGATGAATTGCAGAGGGGGATCAGCGCTAAGCATGAGCTTTTTCATCATGTTATCTCTCTTGGAGGAACTCTTTCTGGTGAACATGGCGTAGGGCTCACAAAAGCTCCTTTTCTTTCAATGGATGTGGATGCTTCCAGTTTGGCTGTTATGAAGAATATCAAGAAGGTTTTTGATCCGAATAATATTTTGAATCCCGGGAAGATATTTGGAGTTGCAAAGGAAGAATAATTGAGTGATCTAGAAAATCATTGACAGATGCCAAGCAAAATTTTATAAAAACCCTTTTTGTGCAATGGTTATTGTGCTATGTTTAATAGTATTGAATACGCATTAACTAAATTTTAGTTGGAAATAGATTCTGCAGTAATAAAACTGCTGGAATAAATGGAGATACCATGATTGAAGTTGAAGTAAAAGGAGATATTGAATACGCAATCAGGCAGTTGAAAAAGAAACTGCAGATGGATGGCATCAAACGGGAATTAAAACGTCGCGAATATTATGAAAAACCAAGTGAGAAAAAGCGTCGGAAACAGGCGGAAGCCAAACGGAAGTTGCGTAAATTAAGACATCGCAGTAATTATTAGTCAATATATTGATCAAATATTTGATCGGTTCCAAACTCGACTGGATGGTCAAGGAATAGACGGCGGGATTATTCTACGATTACCGTCTAGTTGATGAATAAATGGGTTGGCAGGCAACAAAAAATGGTAACGTATGAATGCGTTTCACCCTTTTAAAGTATGTAACGTCTGATAACCATCATTTATTATAGTATCATGACCAACAAATGCTTTTTCAATGAGGCCGGATGAGGTCTTTCTTTGATACAGGCGCACAGGAAGGGCCGGAACGTAAGCTTGAACGTAAAAGGCAGATTCTTCCTTGCAAGCTGAAAACAGTAAATCATTCCTAACCGTAAGTCAGGATCTCTTTCTGCATTACCTGGCCGCCGAAAGAAGGCTGTCGCCAAATACCATTCAATCCTATAATTACGACCTTCGTTTTTTTTTCTCCTTCCTTGCCAAACGAAAAATTCAGGATATTAACGATGTTAGCACCGGACAATTGCGTGAATATCTTGCATGGTGCCGCTCTAAAGGAATATCTTCTCGAAGTATTGCCAGAAGAATTTCAGCTTTGCGGCTTTTCTTTCGATTTTTACTACTGGAAAGAGTTGTTAAATCAGACCCAACAGCACTTTTAGATCTGCCGAAGCTTGGCAGAAGCCTTCCTAAAAGCCTTACAGTTCAGGAAGTCACCGAGTTGTTAGGTTTTGTTTCAAAATCAAAACTGAATAATCCTCTCGGACTTCGCAATGGAGCTATGCTTCACCTGCTTTATGCCACAGGTTTAAGAGTTTCTGAACTGATACATATGCCTTTAGCCTCCGTAAACTTCAACGCCGGGTATTTACGAGTTCTTGGCAAAGGGAGCAAAGAGAGGCTGGTTCCTTTTGGGCAGGAAGCTAGAGAAAAATTAGAGCTTTATTTGCACCATGCGCGTCCAAAGATCCTTAAGGGGCGGTTGAGTAAGGCTCTATTTGTGACCAGTCGGGCAAAACCGATGACCCGGCTTCGTTTCTGGCGTATTATCCAGGAATCGGTGTTGGCCGCTGGCATAAATAAAAAAGTGAGCCCCCATGTTTTCAGGCATTCCTTTGCTACGCATCTTCTTGAACATGGCGCAGATTTGAGGTCCGTTCAGATTATGCTCGGGCATTCGGACATAGCAACGACCCAAATTTATACACATATTAGCAGCGACCGATTGAAAAATATCCACAAGCGATTTCATCCAAGAGGGTGAGAGGTAAAATGGACGTTATCACCACTCATTTAAATGCTGATTTTGATTCAGTGGCAGCCATGATTGCTGCCAAAAAGCTTTATCCCGAAGCCGAGCTGGTTTTTTCCGGTTCTCAGGAGAAGAATCTGCGGGAATTTTTTAGCCAGTCAAGTCAATACCAGTATGAGTTCAAAAGAGTGAAACAGATACGGCTTGATGACGTGAAACGCCTTATAATAGTTGATACAAGGCAGGCAAGCCGCATTGGTAACCTTGCAACCTGTCTGAAGAATCCTGATATTATTCTACACTTATACGATCATCACCCGAATACACCGGAAGACCTTCGCGGCGAAGTTGAAGAGGTTAGGCAGTTTGGCTCAACTACGACTATTTTTATGCAAATATTTAGGGAAAAAAATATAGCTGTGAGTCCGGAAGAGGCAACCTTGTTTGCCATGGGGATTTATGAAGACACCGGAACATTTACTTTTGCTACCACAACACCCGCCGACTTGGAGGCAGCGGCATGGTTACTTGAGTGCGGTGCAAATCTGCATATGGCCTCGCAATTTATTACTCACGAATTAACGGTCAACCAGGTGGGTCTCCTTCATGACCTGATCAGATCTGCAACAAATTATACAATTCAGGGTATTGTTGTTACCGTTGCCAAAATGGCTCTGCCGGATTTTGTTGATGAATTTTCACTTATTGTTCGTCGTTTCACAGATATGGAAAATCTTGACACCCTTTTTGCTTTAGCTGGTATGGCTGACCGAATTTATTTTATAGCACGGAGCCGTATTCCGGAAGTCAATGTTGGTGAGATTGCCAGGGATTTAGGTGGTGGAGGGCATGCCTCGGCTGCTTCGGCAACCTTGAAAAATATGACTATGATCGAAGCGGAGGAAAAACTTGTTCATCTTCTCCATAAGCATATTCACCCACAGAGTATGGCTGGTGAACTGATGTCTGCTCCGATTATCTCTGTAAAAGCCAATGTGCCTATCAAGGAAGCAAACCGCTTACTTACACGGTATAATGTTACGGTATTACCCGTAATTAAAGGAAAAAATGAAATTCTCGGGATGATTTCGAGAATGGTAATTGAAAAGGCAATCTATCATGGACTTGGAGAACTTCCGGTAAAGGAATATATGACAACTGAGGTGGCAACGTTGCCAAGCTCTGCCACCCTGGCTGATATCCAGGAATTGATTATCGAGCACAGGCAGCGATTGATTCCGGTCGTAGACAACAAAAAAGTAGTGGGGGTTATCACCAGGACCGATTTGTTAAATCTTCTGGTAAATGATCCGGGACATCTGCCGAAAAATTTGCTGAATCCAGAGGAAAGGCCTTCCACAGAAAGGCATCGGAATCTCAACTCGTTGTTAGTAGAATTGCTTAACAAGGATAAGATTGTGTTGTTGCGCACAATCGGAGAAATAGCGCAGGAAAACGGCTGCACTGCTTACGCCGTTGGAGGTTTTGTCCGAGATCTCCTTCTGCATATCAAAAACTTTGATCTTGATATTGTAATTGAAGGAAACGGCATTGAATTTGCCAAGAAATTGAGCCAGCAGTTGGGAGGTGCAGTGCGCACCCACCAGAAATTCAATACGGCATTGGTAATATTGCCCGATGGTTTCAAGATCGATGTGGCAACTGCGAGACTCGAATATTATGAATACCCGGCAGCCATGCCATTGGTCGAGTTGAGTTCAATCAAACTTGACCTCTATCGGCGGGATTTTACCATAAATGCCATGGCCATCCATTTAAATCCTGACAGGTTCGGTACCCTGGTTGACTTTTTCAGGTGCCAGAACGACCTCAAGGACAGAAGAATCCGCATATTGCATAATTTGAGTTTTGTGGAGGACCCAACCCGGATTTTTAGGGCTATTCGCTTTGAACAGCGCATGGATTTCCGTATAGGGCCTCATACAGATAAAATGATCAAGAATGCAGTTAAAATGAACCTCTTTGATCAGTTTCACGGTCGCCGGTTTTTCTGGGAGCTGAGGCTTATTTTATCTGAAGAAAATCCTATCCCGGCTTTACAGAGGATGGCCGAATTTGATCTTCTTAAATTCATAATGGACAATGTTCTGCGAGCGGTTTGAGATTGCTGAACGGTATAAAACGTCTTTAATGAAAGAAAAGGATGCGGCTGACAAAATTATTTATGTCATAAACCACAGACAACAATTACGTCCAAGTGAGATCTATTGGCTTTTGAATGAGAGGAGCCATGAAGGGTTGTTATACATGATTGCCATGTCACGAAAAAAAACCGCCCAGAAAGCTATTTCTCATTATGTAACACATTTGCGTAATGTCAGTACAGCGGTGAATGGCGGGGATTTAAAAAAAATGGGCTACAAAACAGGACCCATTTACAAAACTATACTGAATCATCTTCTGGAGGCCAGGCTTGATGGTTTTATCAAAAGTCGTGTTGAAGAAATACAGTTTGTGAAACGTCACTATCCCCTGGCAAAAATATGAAAATTGAGAATTTTTTAATTGAAGTAGTCATACTGGCGCCACCTTTCTTGCTGGCATTGACCATACATGAATTGGCGCATGGCTACATTGCAAAAAGGTTGGGAGATCCAACTGCTGAGAAGGCAGGCCGTCTTACCCTGAATCCTATCAAGCATCTTGATCCGATGGGAGTGCTCTGTTTTCTTTTAATTAAAATCGGGTGGGCCAAACCTGTACCGGTTAATCCAGCCTATTTTGCAAATCCAAGGCAGGGGATGTTACTGGTGTCTCTGGCAGGGCCTGGAGCCAATATTCTTCTTGCTATCGCCAGTGCTTTTCTGGTCAAAACCCTGCTTTTTGTTCCCGTTTTACCAATGGTTATTCTGCAGCCTGTTTCCCAAATGTTGGCTGCCAGTGTATGGATAAATATTATGCTTGCCGTCTTTAATTTTTTGCCTGTTCCACCGCTGGATGGCAGCAAGATTCTCCTGGGAATTCTGCCGCCCAGCTTCGTTGCACCTTTTTCAAGGTTGGAACCTTTTGGCTTTATAATCCTTCTGATCCTTTTTTATACCGGTTTCTTGTCAAAAATTCTTTTACCTATCATTTCTTTTGGCCACAGCATGCTTATAGGTTGACCGTTGGAGCCTTTTGGCGCTATTGGAAAAAATACTAATTTAGTAGATATTTATTTTGAACGTTCTTCTAACGGCACAAGCGGTCGCCGTTTCGGTCCGACATAAATTTGGCGGGGACGGCCTATTCTCCAATTGGGGTCATCCCACATTTCCTTCCAGTTAGCAATCCAACCTGGAAGCCTGCCAAGTGCGAACATAACAGTGAACATATTCGTTGGTATACCGATTGCCCGGTAAACGATGCCACTGTAAAAATCTACATTGGGATAAAGGTTTCTCTCTATGAAAAATTCATCCTTCAGGGCAACCTCCTCAAGTTCTTTGGCGATATCCAGCATAGGATCTGAAATATTGAGAGCATCGAGGACTTCGTCGCAGGCTCCTTTGATTATTTGGGCCCGAGGGTCATAGTTTTTATATACACGGTGCCCGAAACCCACCAGCCTGAAAGGATCGTTGGGGTCTTTTGCTCGGTTAATATATTTTTTGTAATTACCATCCTCGTGATAAATAGCTTCAAGCATTTCTACTACCGCCTGATTGGCTCCACCGTGAAGAGGGCCCCAAAGTGCACTTATACCTGCGGAAATTGATGCATACAGGTTCACTCTCGCGCTGCCAACTAACCTTACTGTTGAGGTTGAGCAGTTCTGTTCGTGATCTGCGTGCAGGATCAGAATTTTGTTCAAAGCAGCAACTACTTCAGGGCTGATATTGTATGGTGTTACAGGTGAATCAAACATCATATTCAGAAAATTTGCACAGTATGAGAGATCGTGGCGTGGGTAAACAAGAGGATAACCATTTGATTTTTTGTAGGTAAAGGCAGCTAAAGTTCGCACTTTTGATATAAGGCGAGCTGCCATTCTATCAATGTCTTCAAAAGGGTTTTCATTCATCTCCGGATAAAAATTAGAAAGTGAGTTGACCGTCGAGGAGAGAATAGCCATAGGAGGCGCATTAGGCGGGAAATGATCGAAAAAGTGGATCATGTCCTCATGAATCAGAGCGAACCTGCTCAAAAGTGTTTTGAAATTGTCCAGTTCCTTTGCCGTGGGAAGGTTGTCATGCAGCAACAGATAAGCAACTTCAACAAAGGAACAGTTATTGGCGAGGTCCTCGATTCCATATCCACGATAATTTAGAATTCCTTTCGATCCTTCCAGGAAAGTTATTTCACTGCAGCAGGACCCGGTATTCATATAACCGCTGTCTAAGGTTATATAACCGGTCTGAGCTCGCAGGGAACGGATATCAATAGCTCTTTCTCCTTCACTGCCTTCAATAATCGGGAGTTCATATTGTTTCCCATCCAGAGTAATAGTCGCCTTTTCTCCGGTAATAAAGTCGTCAATCATCTTTGCCTCCTTTTCTTAATCATGCCGGCGGGTAAAATACAAAACAAGCTGAAAATACTTGCACCGTCAAAAATTTTTCGGCTTGAGAAAATTTAAGGGAATATAGAAATGTGATGTCGCGTTGAGCCGTTGGTCTTTCTAATGAAAAGACCACCAGGTACGATCCGCATGTGGTGACTTGCCAAATGGGATTAACCATTATAGTAACGGCTCTGTACAGTGCTGGTTTGAGTCGTTTACACTTGTTCAACTGTCAAACACAATAAATATCCTTTTGATACTGTTGATCCAGCAATGTTAAATATATGAATAAAATTCATTGCACTCCCTTTACTATATTAAAAACTCAGTAAGGGATCAAGCATAACCTAAAATAGAAAAAATACGTAACAAAGGAATTTATGTATATGCTGCGCATAAGCTGTTGGGCGATGCCGCTAAACGTGGTAAAATGAATGAATGGCATTAAGTACAGCTCTATTACAGAAGCGTATGGAGAAGTTTGTTCGAGAAGTAACCATTTATCCTGTTTCGTGCGAAAGGCTTGCTAAGTGCCGCACCGATGTGCAGTGGTTGGAAGGTGTCCTATCCGGAGGGGCAATGATTGTCCAACTCAGGGATAAAGAGACGAGCGATCGGGAGCTTTACGAAAAAGCAGTTGTTTTCCGTCGTAAAACCCTTGAGGCAGAGGCTCTGTTTATAGTTAATAATCGGGTTGATATTGCATTGTTAACGGGTGCTGACGGTGTTCACCTTGGGAATACTGATCTGCCGGCAAGTGAAGTTCGAAAAATTGGACCTGATTTAATAATTGGTGTTTCAGCCAACACTGAAGAGCAGGCTGTAAGTGCCGAAGAGCGAGGCGCATCCTACTTCAATATTGGCCCGATATTTCCAACTCAGACCAAAAAAGAATTAACAGAATTACTTGGGCCGGAAGCGATTTCTCTTTTTTCTTCACGCTCCAGCCTGCCCTTCACGGTAATGGGAGGTATCAAACGTCATCACATTCCTGATCTTATCAAATCAGGAGCCAGAAGAATTGCCGTGGTTACTGCCTTGACCCAGGCTGATGATATTGCTCAGGAAACCCGTGAATGGATAAATGCTATTGGCCGCTTTTAGTAATGAATAATGAAGATTGAAAATGTTGATAGTTTACCCACTATAATTACGATTACCTAGAACCTAGAACCTAGAACCTAGAACCTCGAACCTAGAACCTAGAACCTCGAACCTAAAACCTAGAACCTAGAACCTAGAACCTAGAATCTCGAACCTCGTCATGAGCACTCTCAGCGAACGTTTTGCCGAAATTGAATTGTTAATGAAGTATGCTGTGCCGGAAAAGCATAAACAAGAAGCAATGGCTTTACTTGAATGTCATTCCGGTGATGGCATTGCATTGAATCTTTTACATCATTTTTACAGTTTTTTACCGGAAGCCAGAGATGATGGCGTGAAAATGCTAAAATTGCTCGCTCGCAGCCAAGGAACATTTCTAATCTGTGCGACCACATTTTACGCTGATTATATGTATATCGCCACCACGGAACATGCTGTATATCTTGGTAAAATTGAAGAGGGAATTCAAGATCAGGATGTGCTTGAGTTTTTTGGATTTGGCGATCAAGAAGAATTTATGAAACAAGCCAGCAAGCCGGAAGCGTTGGAATCCTATACACCGGCTAATTTGATAAATGAATTATGCCCGATCTGCTCCGCTGCCTGCGGAGAATATCATACACTTGGATGTCCGGTTGAAATATGCCCCTGGTGTGAAGGTCAGTTAGCACATTGTAACTGCAGATTCATCCATTTGGGAATTGAAAGGTTGGAAAGTGATAAACATATAGAAGAACTGCAGGAAAAAATCGAAGCCAAAGGTCGTATTCCTTTTGATGAACGACAGCGTCCGGCTTACCCATCACTTGATGGAGATAATGAACAAGAGTTCGATTTATGAAATATCCAGGCAAGGATCGTTACATCCTTCCCCCTGAGACTCTGACCCCTGAAACCTGAAACCTGACTTCATTTAGCAGAACGAAAGTGTTTGTAGAATTCAGAGTCTGAGGAGATAATGAGCCTGGTATTTTTTCCTACCGCTTTTTTGTAGCTTTCCAAGGATTTATAGAAATCGTAAAATTCTGGGTCTTGATTGAATGCCGAGGCATAAATACCTGCTGCTTCAGCATCTGCTTTACCTTTTATCTCCTGTGCTTCACGGTTGGCAGTAGAAGTTATTTCTTTTAATTCCCTCTGTACTTTACCCATGATCTCGGCCTTCTGGCCCTCACCAAAGGAGCGTTTTTCCGCTGCAATCCTTTTGCGTTCGCTAATCATCCGGTCATAAACCTTGAGACGCACAGTTTCAATATAATTGACTCTTTTGAACATCACGTCCACGAGAGTTATGCCGTATTGTGGGGTGATTTTAGAGGCGGCCTCGTGAATCATGGCAGCTATCTTGTCTCTACCGTAACGTAGCACTTCATATTCTGTCTCACTCAGGTAGTCTTTATTAGCTTCTGATCTCTCGGCCCAGTCGGAGCTTCTGATAATTTCTACCAGATCGTTTTTATTCACCAAATCCCGAACTGTACCGTCAATGATATCATCGAGGATGGTCATGGCCCTGGTCGTGTTATTTACCGCCTGTAAAAATGCCAGTGCGTCAGAGATGCGCCAGCGGGCAGTAACATCCAGGTAGACAAAGGTTTTATCATTAGTAGGA
Source organism: uncultured Desulfobulbaceae bacterium (assembly GCA_947258675.1). Next base: position 15,383 of record CAMYJP010000060.1, read on the forward strand.
ATCTGGTTAGGATCTCCATCCCAAATCAGAATTCTCTTTTCAAAATAAGTGACTTCCTGGATGAAGGGGGTCTTGAATTTAAGGCCTGCTTCAGTAACTGGCCTGCCCACTGGCTTTCCGAATTGAGTAATTACCGCCTGTTTACCCTCCGGGACAATATAAATCCCGTTCATGACAGTGATAATCAAAGCCACAACAATACCGATCAGAATAATTCTGATTATTTTACTCACCTGTTTTTCCCCTATTAAATGTGGTTATTACAATTATTACCTTGGTGTTAAACAAAACTATTTAAGATCGACCTTTTTATCGCCGGTGATATTAAGAAAGGGTAAGATCGATTGCTGCTCCTTGTCAATAACATAGATGTCTGTAAATGAAGGCAAGACTTGTTGCATTGTTTCGAGATACATGCGTTTGCGCGTTACTTCTTTTGCCAACGTATATTCCTTTAGAATGGAAAGAAAGCGAGCAGTTCCACCTTTACTTTCATTGACTCTTTCAACAGCATATCCATGGGCTTCTTCGAGTAGTTCTTTGGCCTGGCCCCTTGCTTTAGGAATAACGCGGTTATATGCTTCTTGCGCTTCATTGACCAGTCTTTTCATATCCTGATCCGCCTCGTTGACTTCATTAAAGGCAGGCTTGACAGCATCGGGTGGATTAACGTCCTGCAGTTGTACGGTGACAATTTTAACCCCACTTTCATAATTATTCAGGACCTGCTGCAGTTCTCTGGCAGTGGAAGCGGCCAGTATGTCACGGTTGCTCAGCACATAATCGAAATCCATATTACCAACGATTCTTCGGATTGCCGTTTCTGATACATCACGGACAGACTGTCTGACATTAACGACTTTAAAAACAAAATTGATCGGGTCTTGCACCTTGTATTGGACAATCCATTCCACATCAATGACATTTTTGTCAGCAGTAAGCATCAGCGATTCAGCATCATAACCTTCTTTTTGATAGATAGTTTGCTGTCCGGGGATCTTGGTCCTGAAACCGAATTCTTCCTTGCGGACAGCTTCAATGTCAACTTTGACCACCTCATCTACCATGGGAATTTTAAAGTTAAGACCGGGATTTGCTATTTTGCTGCGCACCTGGCCAAAACGCAAAACCACACCTCTTTCTCCTGGCTCAATAGTGTAAAAAGAGGAGTTGACTACTTGGAAAATAATAATCACCGCAATTACGATGAAAATTTTGCTTATCCCACCCCACATTCCTGGTGAAGTCCCTGGTGAAGATGGTCCTGAAGAATCACCACCATTACCACCGGATCCTTTATCACCGCCGCCTCCACTAAAACTCTCTTTGAGCTTTTTTATCAAGGCGGCAATCATATCCTCCGGCGAGGCAGGTCCTTTCGGTTTACCCCACGGGGGTTGCTGGTCATCCCAAGCCATATGTTTTCTCCGTTTATAATTGTCTATATTTAATTTATCGTTCAAATATTATATTGGTAAGTACTAATGCCCGGGAAATCAATAGAAAAAAGTCGGGGAAGTGTTTTTGAGGTTTCAAGCCACCTTCAATACATAATAATTTAGGAGTCAGAACAGCGGCGAGAATTTACCAAAGTATCTTATGAAAATGCTTTTATGAACAAGCTTCATGAGAAATTGTTTTGCCTTATGCCCAGGAGTAATTTTGGCAGAACAGTGTGTTTGGTGCCCGTTCAGCATGTATTTGGGTTGTCAGACCTGCGTAATAAGACAATAGGTAAGTGGCACTCTTCCATAAATACTCTATGTTTTCAAGATTTTTTATTGGCACGAACTGAGAGATTCTTCAACTTTATTACATTGGTTTATACCAGCTATTCATTAACAATCACATCATAAATTAAGAGGAATTAAAAGCAAAGATCCAACAGATGGTTACTGAGAGAAAGCTGCCAAGGAAAAGAAAAAATTGAAATTGACGAATGGAATTCAAACGAACTGGAATTGAATATAATGCAGTTAAAACACCAATCAAAATTCCAACCAACAATCCAAATAAATGTGCGCCAAGATCAGTGTTTTCACCGCTCGCTCCCAACATTGCCAGAAGGGCGAAGCCAGCGGCAAGTGGCAAGAGCAAAGCTCCGGATATTTTTCGTTTTGCAACACTTTGTAGGCCGGACAGGATTCCTACCGCTCCAAAAACAGCAGTGGAAAAGCCAACAGAATTGTGAGTGCTCCCATGCAGGTAAATATTTATATAATTTCCGAGTCCGCCGGCAAGCATGATTAGAAACCATCCAAGGCCGCTGCCTATGGTTTTACAGAGAAAATGAGTAATAGTACCGCCGATCATGACATTACCCCACAGGTGGACCGGGTTTGAATGCAGGGTGAGGCCGGTTATTATACGCCACCATTCGCCTTTATTTAAAATGTGGGTCCCCATTACTGCACCTTCTTTAAACCATGGGCTGCCATCAGCCCATGGGCCGGTAATTGAATATATGATAACCAAACAGCCCATCATGAAAACAGTGGGTGGTTGTCCAGATGCTAGGTATGAAGATTTTTCTCTCTCGTCATCTTTCGGGGGAGGCCAGTTAGCATTTTCTTCTTCATAATTTGTCAGCTGCTGGCGGGCATGCATTTCAATCGAAGGATCTACCTTGAGAGACCATTCACCATTTTCCTGTATAATTTCGTGGGGAATTCCTGTGGCCCAAAGTACAAGGGACCAAAGATGAGCTTTTTGATGACTAGGTGTAGTGCCAGCTATTCCTGTCAAACCAGAGTGCAGCATGAGTTATTCCAGTTACCCTTTATTATTCTTTCACGTCCCCGTCCTGTAACTGCACTCGCGCTTTCAGTTTGGCATCAATCATCTGTTTATGATTCAAACGGAGGAGGTTTGCCACTTTGTGGGCAAAATAATCTTCATACTTGTCAAGTTGCCCATCAACGTGAATGATACGCCAGACATCCTCCATTACTGTAATTTTTTCTTCTAATGAATAATGTTGGTTTATCTCGTTGGTAAATTGCCAGAGATCTATGGCATTTTTCCTTTCTTCATGGGCAAGCGCCACCAATTCTTCCACATAATCGTGTGAAAGGTTAAATTTGGTTTTTAATGTTTCGATAATATGATCCATCTCATCATCATGACATTCATTATCGATATGAGAGGCTTCAAGTAACAATACACATGAGGCAATATGGGTTTTCGGTTCGTCAGGAACCAGATCTGTTTCACTTTTCGATTCACTGGCCAAAATTTTTTTAATGAGATCAAACATAGTTCACCTGAGTTAAATGAATTCTTCAATTTTTTTTTACACCTCATGCCGAGGCGTAGAGTTCAGTCAATTGTTTTATGATAATTATTAATTGCTTTTATTGCCAAGATAATGCTGGATATTAGATAAAAAGACTCTGATGATTAAAAGGTAAAAGTGTAAAAAGTAATTTTTTGGTTTAATAAAATTTGCTGATATTTTAATATGTTAGAATCAATGAGCAAGGACGAACAGTCAGTTGTCTGATTGATCAGATTTCAAACAAAACGCTAGGAAAAGCGAAGGCAAAACAGGGAAGTGATACTAGCCATGCTCTTTTTCCTTTATAATTACGCAGAAAGATATTATAGTATTTTACGTAATGCAAAGAAACGTAATAAACATATGTGGAATAGAGGTTTTATATGAATCCTTTCAAACATGGCCAAATTGTAAAAGATGTTGATTTTTGTAAGCGCCCGGATCTGGCTGGGAAATTAGCCGGCTATATCAAACGAGGCCAGAATGTTTATATCCAGGGAGAAAGACGAATTGGCAAGTCATCATTGATTTGCGAAACCGTGCGTACTCTGAAAAAGTATAGACAAATTTATATCGATCTTCTTGAAGTCAAAACGGTAGACGATTTTATAAAGCGTGTCGTAACAGCCATTATATCTATGGAAAGGGCATCAGGATTTTTAGATAGGGCATTTAAAAAGCTTTCTCATGTTAAGCCCATTATATCCATCGATCCGTTAACCAACATGCCCACTGTAACAATCGATGCATCTGTTCGGTTTCACTCAAAAACAAAGCCGCTGGTCGTGGTCTTTGATGAATTTCAAGATATTTTAAACTTGAAAGACAGCAAAAAGGTACTGGCGCAACTGCGAAGCAAGGTCCAGTTTCACTCTGATATTGCTTATATTTTTGCCGGAAGTGTTAGAAACAAAATGGACACCATATTTAACAATCCGGACCAGCCATTTTTCAAATCTGGAGTCCCTTTACAAGTGGGACCTCTTGACGGAAAGATCTTTAAAAAATTTATCACAGACAAATTTCAAATCGGCAGAAGGCAGATAACCAACGACACCCTGAATCATATTTTTAAAATCTCCTTTAATGTTCCTGGTGATATTCAGCAGTTGAGCGATGCCTTGTGGGACATAACTTCATATGGAGATACAATTTCAGAGAAACACATCCCAACTGCCCTTGAGCAAATTTTTGCACACGAATCAAAGGGTTATGAAACAATTTTAAAGATAATATCCGGTCAACAGCTAAAGGTTTTGATAGGATTGACAAGAATAGGTGGGAAAGCCCCAACTTCGTCTGATTTTTTACTTGGTTCAGGAATACCACAACCATCTTCTATTAAAACAGCTTTAAATAGGCTCATCGATTTAAAGATTATTTTTTACTACGAAGATGAATACAGATTTGTAAACCCATTCTTTAGAGCATGGTTGTTATATAAAAATTTATAGAATCCTTATGATAAAGGCAAACTTGGTAGGTTCCCTATGCCTGGCGCCAGGATTAACCGTTTGGATACCTTGGTTGGTTATTAGTGTCTATCGTCTTTTTCAAGGATTTCTTTCAAAGTTCGCAGCATTGAGTAAATCTGTCTGCCAAGCATCAATCCAATCATAGCTTTGGTCAGGGAAAAATAACCTTCTGGTTCTGTGTTTCCATAGGCAGTCATCTCAACAAACCCCTCCAATTCTTTAAAAGCAAAGCCGCCTTTGATGGGAAATGGGCTGTCGGTGGATTGATACGAAAAAGTATGAAAAGGCTTGTATTCAGTAATCACGCCTGATGTCTCGATCACTTTCCCCATGGCCTGAAATTGATATCTGTAGGTGGCGCCTGGTGCCATTTTACCTTTTGAGGTCACTTCCGCGGCCATGACGAAGGGCTGCCAGAGATTGAACTTGTTTGGATTGGTAACAAAGGTAAAGACTTCAACTATCGGCCTTTTTATCATAACACTTGCCGATTTTTCAATTACTGCCATTTTTCACCTCCCATGAAATACTACAAATGAGGTAACTCATACTAAGGTTACTTTTAAAAACATTTTTTCTGCTTTCTGGCAAGAGTATGGAAGATAATTGTGCAATATATAGTGAGACATTTGCGGTTCCGGAGCCAGGTCACTATGCCGACCATCATGAGGTCAAGAATCCGCCCCTTTAAAAATCTATATTGTCACCATCTTGTGATTTAGAAACAATTTATGAAAAGCATGGCAAGGATTACATGAAGAGCCGGCGCGACAACTGGAATAATCCGGCGTCAGGTTTTGGTACGACGATAACCATTCCATGCGGTAGCTATTTTGATCAAACGGAGGATTGGTGCGGAAGCGATGCAGGCTCCAGCAGCGATAACCGAGTGCCGCATTTCTGACGGGGTAATATTCCCGCATTCTAAGGAGGATAATAAGAAAGAAAAAGGGCTTCCCGAAAGGGTAGCCCTTTTTTACAACCTAACCCCCCCCTTCTTTGTAAAAAGTTCAAATGTGTAAAGTTGTTAATATCTTGGCTGATAATTCTGTTGTGGATAGCCGCTTTGCTGCTGATAATCCTGCTGTTGAACTTGTGGCGCTATTTTAATTTCAACTCTCCGGTTTTTTTGACGTCCTGCCTCAGTATCGTTGGTTGCCACAGGCATAGTCTCGCCATACCCCACGACTTCAACGCGGTTTCCACCGACACCCCGTTGGGCCAATAGATTCTTAACGGAGTTTGATCGCTGCCTGGAAAGATCCAGGTTGTATGATTCCGACCCGGTGCTGTCGGTATGGCCTTCAACCCTGATAAGGGTATCGGGATACTGAGTTAGAACACTTGCAACCCGATCAATTTCCGAGAACAGGCCTGGATTGACAACTGCGGAATTTGTATCAAAGGTGACATCGCCCTTAAAAGTTACGGCGAGCAGATTGCCTTCCCTGCGCACAGCAGCGGCCTCAGAAGCTGAAAGAGCCGCACGCATATCTCTTTCCTGGTTGTCCATCATCTTACCGACACCGGCACCGCCAAGACCGCCGACCGCAGCACCTATTGCCGCGCCAATGAGTGTTCCCTTGGTATCTCCCCCGATAACCTGACCGATTATTGCACCAGCTGCAGCTCCGCCTGCTGCACCATAAGTTCCGCCTTTCTGGGTCTTAGTCTGAGGGGCCGCACATGCTGCCAAAAGCAATATACATATAAGTCCCGCGATTATAGTTTTGTTCATTTTCCTCTCCTTTAAGGTATTATTAATTTAATAGACTCTTCCTTGAATCTTAAGAGCTTGGGGGGGCGTCTGTCAATGAGGAAGGTGAGAAAATTGGTCAATGACAACTGAGAGTAGACTTATTTATTTTCCGATCATACTGTTTTTATATACTAAGATATTTGTTATTATGTGAGAACAAGGTTCACATCAAACAAATTAGGAGAGATGACTGCTGTGAAAATGCAGAAAATGTATGTACTGCCTGCAAGTGTTTTTCTTTTATTCTTAATCCAACTTTCCGGATGCACCCCGGTTATATCCCAGGCAACTCTGCAGAAGGTTGATAAGGGCTTAAGCTTTGAAGTTCTGCAGCAGAATCCGGAATTTTATAGAGGAAAGATGGTTTTGCTGGGTGGAGATATAATCGAGACAAAAAATAAACCATCAAAAACTGTTGTAGTCGTTCTCGCCCGTGCACTAGATTCTCGTAATAGACCGCTTGAGGAAAAAGGTTCCAAGGGAAGGTTTATCTTTTATCAGCCGGGATTTCTTGATCCTGCCATTTATAAGCCTGGAAGAAAAATTTCTGTTGCCGGTGTTGTGGTTGGCTATGAAGTGAGGCCTCTGGGTGAGATTACGTATAGGTACCCCGTAATTGAAAGTAGGGAGGTATATCTGTGGGCAGAAGATGAGTATTACAGGAGTGAGCCTGCGGTACGATTCGGAATTGGTGTTGGTATCGGACTATAGCAACCCATACTTGTCATTGTCAGTAGTTTTTAAGCAGAACGATGGGGTTGGTAGAGTTTTCGTGGACACTTTCTTAAGAGTGAATTATTGATCATTCAGGAGGTGTTCAGTGAGCAAGAAAAAAAGGAAACCATTCAAAAGAATTTAAGGAAGAAGCCATAAAACTGATAACGGAGCAGGGATAACGGATATCCGAAGCTGCAAGGAATTTAGGAATAAATCCCAATTTGCTTGGCCGTTGGAAACGGGAATTTGAAGATGCCGAAGGAAATGCTTTGGGCACCTCGATTTGTAAACTATCCTGGGTAGAGAAAAACAGTGAAAAATTTAAGTAAAGGATTTCAATGCATAGATAAACGGGAGGTCTTTGTTAGTGGTGTTTCGAGTGTGGTGTTTATGGGAGATATTGGCTGCACATTTTTCCCGGAAACATGCCAGCCAATCCTTGCTGAAATTCTTAAGATAGAGACTGATCTTTTTGTGGTTCTTGGTGATCTCTCATTTCTGGGGAAGGAAGATGAAATCGAGAGTACTATCAGATTCTGCAATCAGCAAGTAAGCGTCCCTATTTTTGCGCTGTGTGGTAATCACGATATTAAGGGATACTCCCAGGTCCTCGGGTTGAAAAATTACGCAATCATTTTGGATAATTTCGTTATTCTGGTTCTGGATAACGCCACCGCTACTTTCCAGGACAAGTCTCTGTCTTTTGCCAGGGAGATATTGAATAAGTACCCGGAAAAACGAGTTCTGATTACTTTCCATGTGCCGCCGCCCAGTGACTTGAAGGCAAGGGCTATGGAATATGGTGAATGGAAAAAACTGACAACAATAACCGATGAACATTCAGGGCGAATCGACGGCGTTTTGGCCGGCCATCTACATGCCTTTCAGGAATACCATCTTGACGGGTATCGTATTTTTATAACTGGTGGGGGAGGGGCGCCCCTTTACGATTTGGAGGATGATCCTTTAAAATCACACCATGCGATCAAGGTGTCATCGTTTGAGGCTATACCATTAAATTTTAAGGTGATAACTGTTGAGTCAGACATTGGGTGATTATTAAATTTTGTACAATCTTGGCGCATATCCCACAAGAAATGCATATTGAAATAGGCAGATAAAACTGAAGGTAATAAATCTAAAATAACCAGGTTGTTCATATTATTTTTTAAAAAATGAAAATTAATCGTGCCCGAAAATATTCAAAAATCAATGCGTGATGCTATATCGAGTCCCCGAATTACAGCACAATTCTACCATAGTATTACAGGGTAGTGTTTGTAATAAAATAGTGATTCCATAAAGCTGGATTGCATGGACGGTCAGGACGGTGTTTCGCAGATTTTTGCATGTACCTAAACCTTGGCTTACCGTATATTTTTTTTAATGATAGTTTTAGTTATCAAAAATTGCAAATAATATAGTTTGTGATTATTATAATTGTCATTAGTCACTTAAAAAAA
>CAMYJP010000061.1 GCA_947258675.1 uncultured Desulfobulbaceae bacterium
GGCCAATGGCGAAGGTCCGGAGATGCATATATCCTTCACCCGTGTCAGGTAGCTCGAATTCTGGTTGAAGAACTGGATATAAAAAATCCGGAAATACTTGCTGCTGCACTACTTCATGACACAATCGAGGATGTTGAGGAGGTGACAGTTCAAGATATCGGTGAAATGTTTGGCGAAAATGTCGCTGCAATTGTGGATGGGTGTACCAAAATTATCCATTATTCCGGTGACAAACAGATATTCTACAAGCTTGTTCATCGTAAAATTTTTTCCGGGGCCGCAGCCCATCTGGAGGTAATGCTGATAAAAATGGCAGACCGGCTGCATAACCTTCGCACGTTGTATGCCATGCCGAGAGACAGACGGCAGAAAGTTGCTGATGAGACATTGGATATATATGCACCGATGGCCAAGATTATGGGATTTTATAATCTTAAAAGAGAACTCTATGATCTTGCTCTGAAATATAAGTTCCCCCGCCAGAGCCACAAGGTCTTGAATAATATCCGTCAACTTTTGAATTCTTCAGATGTGGCTGAAATACAAAAGCGACTTCGCGAGGAAATGAAAAAAGCTTGGATAGATTGTGAGATAGTTCCTGGTGCCAAGGGATTGTGGGGCTATTTTGATCCGGTTAACAAAGTACTTGCCAAGCGGATTGACCATCCTATGCAATTTGTAGTTGAGATTAAAGATGTTCATTCCTGCTATAGAGCACTTGGGGTTGTCAACCAGAATTATCCACCTATCCCGAGAACCATAAGGGATTTTATTACTAACCCCAAGCCTACTGGGTATCAAGGACTGCATGCCAGAGCTAACATTAAAGGACAGAACTATCTGTTTAAAATCAGAACACCGGAAATGGCTCGAAAAGCCCAGAGGGGGATTATAAGGGGGTGGTCTCAGCATGGAAAAGTTCCCAAGGATTTTGAGCAGGAACTGCGGGAGATGTTTGATTTCCTCGCCATGAATGAAGGGCTTTCCGCCCGTGAAATGATCGCTGCTACCGGGAAAAAAGAGATTTATACTTATACCCCGAAAGGTGATAGAATTTGTTTGCCCAAACAAAGCATTGTCCTTGATTTTGCTTTTCGTGTGCATACAGAGGTTGGCAGTCATTGCATCGCCGCCATGATCGGAGGGCAGCGCGTTGGACCGGATTATGTCCTTAAGGATGGCGATCGTGTGAAAATTATCCGTCAGGACAAACCGGTTCTATTTGACCCGCACTTGCAGGAATCGTGTCAAAGCCCGAGAGCCCGTTCCGGCCTGGCTCGAGGTTTTCGGTTGAGGCGACAGGAACTGTCAAAAAATATAGGCCGTTCGATCGTGGCCCAGGAAATCAAAAGATTTGGGATTCCATCAAAGGTTATGGAGGAGAGCAAAGCAGATGGAATATACAACTATTTCGGAATGGAATCCATGGACGAGTTCTACATGAATGTGGGGGAAGGACGTATTCGTTTTCGAGAGCTGGTCCATGAAGTAAACAAGTTATTGTTTGAAGGAAAAGCAGAAACAAAACCTATCTCTGATGGGCTCAGTCGCATAGATCTGACAACGTTGGATCCTGCAGCAATAAAGTTTTCTGCATGCTGCAAACCGGTTCCAACCGACGATGATCTAATAGGCTTGTTGAATGAATGGGGAGTCTCCGTGCATAAAAACAGTTGCAAGCGTTTTCGCAGCTTGAAGGCGGAACGGGAGGATGTGGTGGCAGTGTATTGGCGGCTTAAGGAAACAAAGGTGTCAAAACCACAGGCGCTTTATGTCCAGGAAGCCTCCAGAAACCGTTTGTTGATTTTATTAGCAGTCGCGGCCGATGCCATGAAGATAACTGAAATTATAGCCTTGACCAGAATTGAGACCAGAAAGCCTGCATGGGAAATTATTTTCAATATTACAGATCTATACGGATTGAAAAAGGTACTTCAGCATTTTGACAAAAGTGGGCTAAACTATGAGTTTGTTCTAGATCAGTAAAGGGGGTGTTTAGAGTAACAACAATGCCCTGGATTTCCGTCTGTGCCGGAATATAATTCTATAGATGTTGTGTTGCTGTCTGACCAATGCACAGCAGGCTGATTTTAGTGGGAAAATAGAGCACCTGAAAATCAGACATTGTACATATCGCTGCTTTCCAGATGAAAATGCCATTTCCCAGTTTTGCTTGGCTTTTCTATATTTGCGGCAAGCCTTTTTGCAAATTCTTCCCTGGTAATTTCCTTGGCGCCAAGCCGTATAAGATGATCATTTTTGATTTGGCAGTCGATCAAATCAAAGTCCCATTTCTTTAATTGTCGGGCAAGAAAAACAAAGGCGATTTTAGAACTGTCTGAAACAGCTGCAAACATTGATTCCCCAAAAAATATTTTCCCCAGGGCGACACCATAAAGTCCCACCTCTAAGCTTTTCATCCTGCCAACATTCCACCGAATGGGCAAAGCCTTGTTCATGAAGTTGAATGTAAGCCTCTATCATTTCGCCGGTTATCCACGTCCCCTGTTCATGTTTTCTGGGAATTTGGGCGCATGCTTTTATTACCTGCTCAAAAGCCCGGTCCATGGTGATATGAAATTCTCTTTTTCTTATAGTTCGCGCTAGTCTCTTTGAAGTAATAATTTCTCCAGGTTCAAGAATGCAACGTGGAGCTGGTGACCACCAGAGTATCGGGCCGCCTGGAGAATACCAGGGGAAAATGCCGTCTTTATATGCCAATAGCAATCTTGCCGGAGAGAGGTCTCCGCCTATTGCCAGCAGGCCGTCCTTTTCTGACAGTTCAGTAGGGGGGAATAGCAGATTCTTGTTAAGCTGAAATACAGGCATAATTGTTTGCGGAGTTTAGTATGAAGGATTATTTGTTAAACACTCAAATTACATTTCGCTGTCCGTCTCTGTAAATCACCAACCTAGAATTTTCAATAAAAAATGTAGAAGGGTGCCGGATACCATTACTGTAAGAATGCATGGCAATATATAACGCAGCACTCTGAAATAGTTTGAAGAAAAATATTCCCTGGTCAACATGAAACAGAGATGAACCGGTGATAACATCATTCCAGCATATCCCATGCTAAAAGCAAGGACTAGGGTTGAAGCCGGGGTGAATCCCGTTCCTTCAACTTCCAACAATCCGGCAATCAATGGAAAGGAAGTACCTGCAAACCCTATGGCAATGCCGGTGACGAGACCAGCAATAAAAGGAAGGCAGCCAATGATCACTACCATAGGAACATGTCCCGTTGCCAGTTCTCTGCCAGCCTCTGGAAGCAGACCTGAGGTGTCAAGTAATGCCTGGAAAATCATGACACCTGCCAAAGTCAGCAGGACAGTGCCTGTTTTAAGGGTAAAAAGAGACTGAAATAGTCTCTGGCCGTTTTTTTTATCAAATTTTTTATTCAAAAGAAATAAGCCCAGGATAAGACCAGTCAGCATGGATATGAGTTTCCAGACGGCCGGATCCAATCCTGGAAATAAATACCGGTATACCGATGGTAGAATTAATGTGCAACATACTATGAGCAGAATTGGCATGAGCACATGAATAGCTCCCGAATTGTTTTGAGACGTTTCAGGCAATGACTGAAGGACAGAAGACTGTTTTCGCAGCAGAAATAAAAAGCCGGCTGCAATACTGATAGGAGTAAACGGTATCATTACTGCCATATACTGCCAATACTCTACGGTAAAAATAGAAAGGGTTACAATAACCACTGGATACAGTGGCCACCAGAATTCAAGAATATGACGGAACCAATAATTTACCGCAGTCTTCCATTCCGGTGACCAGTTTTTTTCTTTTACAGCCTCTCCTATAAGTGGCGCTGAGAAAAGCGCTCCTCCCGGCATGGGCACTAACCCAATTGCTGCAGGTACTAAAATAAGGCTGAATGCTCGGCCATGACGACCACCCCATCTCCTTGCTGCCGCCAAAATGGCGTTGGAGTTTGATTCGGCGGCCATGAAGTATCCGAATTCTAAAATGAGAGTAATGTTGATTGTCAGTAACCATAGCTCTGGACGATAGAAGGCATGGCTCAGGTCAACCATGATGGCCTGAGATGACTTTCCAGCCCAGGCTTCCAAACCAACGCCACCTGCGATCAAGGCAACGCCTAATGGCACTTTCAGACGATTGATCAGAAGTACCCCGAGGAAAACAACAAGGATTTTTATAATGGCAGCAGTTTCCATAGGGAATGGATTAATTATTGGGCACTCATTCACTGCTCGTATCGCTTACCAGCCCAAAGCCTACAATGTATCAGTTGCGGGGAGCCTCAATGCAGTAATTAAAAAAAACGGACCAACCCGAAGGGATTGGCCCGCATTAAGTTTGTCGTAACTAGCTGAGGAACTACTCAAATGGTTGGAGCACCCAGATTCCACAAGGACATGTGTCACGGCAGAATCCGCAGGCGATACATTTGTTCTCATCAGCAGTATATTCATACCCCACATCAGTCGGTACCTCTCGTCTGGAGATGGCACCTGTGGGGCATATGGTTTCACACAGATGGCAATCCCGACATTTTCCGCATGATAGACACCGGTCGGCCTCAGCCTCCATTGAGTCGCCAGCGGGCTCAGGGCAATAATGCTCCACAGTAAGGTTTTTAATGCTGATTACCTTTTTGCTATAAGGGACCCATTCCTCACCTCTGGCAATAGTGATAATAAAATCAGCCGCAGTTTTGCCAGACCCCAATGCATTGGTGGCAAGTCCTGGCCGTTCAACATCACCGACTGCAAAAATCTTTTCGTTTGTAGTGCGGCAGACTTCATCAGTCTTTACCCAGGCAGCACCGCCAACGGTAATGCATTCAACAGACTTGGGTAAAAATTTCAATGCTGGGATATCACCAATGGAAATAATGACCGTTTGTGCTGGGATAAGCTCATCTTCAGAGGTAATCAACCCTTCCGCAGTGACTTCTTTAGTCATTATCGGCCAGCGAAAAATAGCTCCTTCCGCCTCGGCCGCTTCTTTCTCCTTGCCGAAAGCCAAGGGTTTTTGGATATCAACCAGAGTTACCTGTTCTGCCCCCAGTTTGTAAGCATCACAGGCCACATCGCATCCAACGTTTCCTGCACCGATAACCACGACCTGTTTACCGACCTTCATTGGTGAATCACTCTTGGCGGCTTTTAAAAAGTCCAGTGCTGCAATGACCCGCTCATGGCCAGGGAAAGGAATGCGTCTTGGCTCGTGTGTACCGACAGCAACAATTATATAATCATAATCCTTATTAAGCTTGCTGAACCGGGTCTTTGTCATGTCCACACCAAAATGAACATGAATATTTGGCATTTTCATGAAACGCTCAATTTCTGCATCCCAGGTAGCTTTCGGCAAACGCTCCCAGGGGATTACCTGGGAAAGCTTGCCGCCAAGTTTAGTGTCCCTTTCAAAAATATGGGCCTCTATCCCGGCCTGGGCCAACAACCATGCAGCATTCATCCCTGCAGGGCCCCCGCCGATAATAGCAACTTTTACCTTAAGTCTTTTGGAAACCGGAGGGGCTGGGGCATCCTTGATTGATCGTCCAAGCATGGCCACATCAATACTTTGATCAACTGTCTGTCGGGAACAACCTTCCATGCAAAGATTAGGGCAGATGGCTCCACAAACAGATCCCGGGAAAGGGGTATGCTGTAATACGAGTTGGTAGGCATCTTCCATTTTTCCTTCACGGATAAGTCGTAATCGGTCAATGGTCGGAATATGTACCGGGCAATAAAAGGTACAGGGGGCAGCAGATTCATGATTTGCCCAGTATGGCAGTCTTCTTCTCAGATCACCGCTTTCTATAAGGCCGATCGGACTGCGGTCAAGTCCGGGAGAAAGGTCCCGCAAAGGATCACCACCAAATGCCTTGTCCCATACTTTGACGCGAAATTCGGCCATGGGCATCGGCCCTGAGAACATAAGCGCCCTTTCCTGGGGCGTGATGGCCATGAGAATTTTCCATTCTTTCCTCACAGAGAGAGTTTTGAGGAGATCTTTACGGCCTATTGTTTCTAAATATTCCGGCATGTTGTTCATGAGCCATTGCCACTGCTCATCATCCGGTTCGATTTCTTTAACATTGGTACGCGAATATGTGTCATCGGTCTTGCCGCGATAATAAACCCAGCCGCCAACCGTGCCCACACAAGGACGATATCCGAGAACATTGTCAGGGTTTTTCGGATCAATTCCGCATACAACTCCAATGCCGCCACAATTGAATTCGGCAAAGGTATCACCAACCGAGCCCAATACCCAGAGTTCAGGCTTTTCATAATCCGGGTTCCATTTCGTCATTGTCAGACCGCGGGCACCGATAGAGCCTTTGATCATAACCCGGCCTTGGGCCATGGCGTTACAGACACCATTTGTTGCATCACCAAGCACAACAACATCTGCTCCTATGTTGAGATACCCTACATCATCGGAGGCTGGGCCTTCGCATATAATGGTTGTGCCAGGTTGGCCCATGCATCCGATACGCTGGCCTGCCGGTCCGGTGAGCCGTAGATGATAAGGACCATTTGCCGGCATTAACCGGCCACCCACATTATGCTGACCATATGTATCGAGAATTAAATTCTTTGATTTCTCAGCCGCTGCCTGGACCAGTTCTTCAAAATCCTTGGAGCTGATACGATGGCCTTTTGCGTCAATTCCTTTTATGGTAATCGCCTTTTGCGTTTTCTTTTTGGGGCTCACTGATAACTCCTTAAAATTACAGAAAGTGATATGCTGTAAACTGAAAATCGAAAATGAACTTCACACATTTTTCTTCAGACAGTATAAATTTGATATCGTGTTTTGAACTGGCTTTAACATATATATTTTATCTTCAGTCTTTCAGCTTCTGCCACATCATCAATGCCAATGGCATCAGACATACCGATGGGTAGACTTTGGGATCGTCCCAGTGGAGCCAGAACTTTTTTCATTTCTGTCCTGATTCCCATGAAGGTGTCTGCCACTCGTTCAGCAACTTGATCGGGGTCCAGCCTTCGGTAAAGTTTCGGATTCTGACTGGTGATGCCCTTGGGACAGATACCGAGATTACAAACATTGCAACGGTTCTTTTCGCTGCCTAAACAGCCAGATGCTGATTGCATAATGTACTTGCCCATATGCACCCCTGAAGCTCCCAGCATAATAAGGCCAAGACCATTCTGGGTTACATTGCCGTTTTTACCAACACCGCCGGCCGCAAAAAGCGGAATTTCATTCTGCCGTCCTTGCGCAACCAGATCAAGATAACACTCTCTCAGGTTCGATGCGATCGGGTGTCCGGTTGCATCCATGCTTACATTATAGGCTGCGCCTGTACCGCCATCAATGCCGTCAATCATAAGAGCTGATGCATAAGGATTGCGTACAAGGTTGTTTAAGACAGATTTGGCTGAAGTCGAACCTGAAATCTTAGGGTAAACAGGAACCCTGAATCCCCAGGCCATTGACAAAGACTGAATCATTTTCATGACTGATTCTTCAATAGAGTAAAGGGTCTGGTGGACCGGTGGGGAAGGCAGGTCAACCCCTTCAGGAACTCCGCGCAGTCTGGCAATAAGCTTACTTACTTTGAACCACATGAGAAGCCCGCCGTCGCCCGGCTTTGCGCCTTGACCGTATTTAATTTCAATAGCTGCCGGATCACATTGCATATCCGGAATTGCCCTGATAATTTCATCCCAGCCAAAATAACCAGAGGCGATTTGCAGGATTATATATTTCAGGTAAGGGCTTTTTAATACCCACGGAGGACAACCACCTTCACCGGTAGCCATCACCACGGGAATCCCCAGAACTTCATTGCAATATGCTACACCCTGCAGCAAACCCAGCCACATATTTGGGGAGAGTGCCCCAAAGGACATAGACCCGATTATAAAGGGAAAAATCTCACGCACCGGTGGGATCCATTCCCCGGCAGCCTTTCGCCTGAGATATTCATCAGGAGGCAAGACCCTACCGAGTAAAGTGTTTAATTGGAATTCGTGCCGTCCGGCATCAAGTGCCGGGTCTGTGAGCATGGAAATCCGATTGAACATAATGCGGTCCAACAAGGATTGCCGAACGTTTCGGCGGCCGCCGCGTTTCCAAGCCTCACCTTTGTCGCTAGAGAGAAATTTAACGCGATGATCGTTTGCGTTGGGGGCTGGAGCTATAGCTTCGTTTGGGCAGACCTGGGCGCACATGCCGCAACCTATGCAGCGGTTTGCAGGTTCCGTTCGCTGTCGAATCCCTGTAAATACTCTATATTCACTCCCCCGCCTTTTCTTGAGGATATCCAGTTTAGGCATTCGTTGCCGTCTGTAAACCAGATAAATTGATTCTTTAGGACAAACAGCAGTGCATTTGCCGCAAAGGGTACACCGGTCCTCACGATGGTTGATAATCCACTGCAGATCAACTGGTGTCAGGCCGCTTGGGGGAGAGGGTATGGATCGAATTGAGACCATATTTTCATTTCCTTTCGTTCTGGAGGTATAATAACTGTATTTTCACGCATTGGTTGAAAATCCTGTGATCGATCACGATCTGGAATCATGGCGTCGACACCGCACATTTCTGAGGCCATTGCCCATTCTCCCGGTTTGCCGCCAACGATTCCGGGACGTAATTTTTTGTGATCCTGAACCATCATGCAAGTTTCATCCGGCAGGGTTCCAATTACACAGTTTGGTCCATCAATGATGAGTCGTCGGCAAACATTGCGAAGTCCCTTCAGGAAATCCCCCTGTGGATGTACGTTAAGTTCATCTGTTTTAAGGGGGGTAATTATATGCTTATATGCCTCAATGGGCAGTTTGAGCTGGCGAGTGACATAGTGCAGGATATGAGCGAAAACTTCAGAATCACTTTGATATCCTATGTATCCTGGATAATGCATACCGGACAGATATTCTTTGATAGGTATAAAAGCTGTGTTCTCACCATTTGTCATGGTGGCGACACCTTGAATAAAAAATGGATGGCAGGCATAGAGATTAATGCCGTAATTGGTGTTCTGTCGGCCCTGTGCCATAACCACACGAGCCCTCAGGCGATCGTCATTGAGACATAACGCGTTGCCGATCTCCAGGGGCCAGCCTACTTCCTTTATCACGGCAACGTCCGGCCAAAAAGAAAAAACTGTGAGATCACCACCATGTTCTTCTCCATCTAAGCGCAGGTCCAAACGGGTTTTAAGCAGTTCGTCGTCAATGTGCTCCTGGTCAAAATAAGCCCAGTGGTCAGGGGTTTTATAGACACGAAGGAAATATTTGTGGCGGTCTTTTGCTTCAATGATGGAGAAGTTAACATCAAACTCATGATCGAATTTCAACTTATAACCCCAATTTTCCATGAGGGCATTCAGTCTTTTTAAAGATTTTTCCGTATGAGCAATACCTGACAAAATCGGATATTGTTTACGCGGCCTGTAATTGTAGTCTGTGAATTTCAGACCCCGTAACAGAAGCCCGAGTCCGCTGCCGTCATAACCCTCCTGCATGGCCTCCATGGCAGTCAGAACCGAATACGGTGAAAATGGTTTGGTTGCAGTTTTTAAGGCTAATCGGCACATAAGTAACTCCCTCTAATATGAACACATTATAACATGCTAGAATTGTAGGTAATTTCGTCTTATAGGCAAAGGTTAGATTATGAGGCTGAAATCAGTAGTCAGACCGTTGGGCGGCTCCCCTTATCTTAACAAAATTTTACGAAGCCGGTAAGATTAAAATAGTTGATTAAAATTATCAAGAGGAAACCGTTATTTTCACTCTGAATCGTCACAAACTATCTGTATCCTCTTTAAACACTTTTTCCAAAACATGATTTTTGCCTGGGATTATCCGTGTGTTTCCGGATTATGCTTTAGACCACCGATTTATGGATCAAGGGCATATAATAATTTATTAAGCGAAAAAATAGCCGAAGCCTTAGTTTTTGTGTCGGCATGATGAAATCCAGAAATCTGAAACTGAAATTTGCATGATCATCACTGATGTACAGTGTAGGAGGAGATGTGGACGTCTTTTTTTATGAAGCCTTTGCCGAGGAGAAGGAATATCTCAAAAAATATCTGCCTCAAGAGATATCGGCAGATTTTACTTGGAAAACCATTCAAGAACATGGCGACCAATCGCCGCTGGCTGCTTTGATTAGTATCAGAACCCAGTCGATGATTCCTGCATCGTGGACTTCCAGGTTGTCAGGTATTCTGACAAGAAGCACGGGTTATGATCATCTGGAAGCCTTTCGGCAACTAAACCACATAAATTTTCCGTGCGGACATCTAACTCCATACTGCAGCCGCTCTGTTGCCGAACAGGCGATGTTGTTGTGGATGGCCATCCACCGTAACCTGCAAGGTCAACTGGAACTTTTTAACTATTTTCAACGGGACGGTCTAACAGGACAGGAATGCGAACATAAGACCTTGCTCGTGGTCGGGGTTGGGAATATTGGTTATGAAATTGTCAAGATCGGCAGGGGGCTGAATATGCGTGTCCTCGGGGTGGATATTACTCACCGGCATGACTCGGTAGATTACGTGACTATCGACCAAGGTCTTGCGGCAGCGGATATTATTGTCTGCGCCATGAATCTGACAGTCGATAACAAGAAGTATTTTTCGTACCAGCTTCTGAAAAAGACAAAACCCGGGGTTATTTTTGTGAACATATCCAGGGGAGAACTTTCACCTTCGGGAGATCTTCTTCGACTGCTGGAGGAAAGACACCTTGGCGGCATTGGGCTTGATGTTTTCAACCACGAAAGCGAACTGGCCGGTTCTCTGCGTAAGGGACGCATCAGTGATGATGATGAGGTTAACAATACCTTGAAACTCAGCAAACATCCCAACGTCATTCTCACTCCTCATAATGCCTTTAACACCAGGGAGGCTGTTGCCAGAAAAGCAAAACTGAGTGTCGAGCAGATTGTTCATTTCTTCAGACACAACGAATTCCTGTGGCCGGTGCCGCAGGTGAAAAAGTAGCCTTGCCGACCTGCCGTGGCAGCCCCCTGATGCATTTCATTCGGGATAAGACTATAACTTTAGAAAATATAAGGCGTCAACACGCTGTTATTGCAGGCAGAATCTATTTGATCCGTGGACACAAAATTTGTTGGACCGTCATCTCGCGGAGTTGTACAGAGTTGAAACCCGAAGCCTGAAACAGGCTGTTCGCAGAAATATTCAGCGTTTTCCTGCTGATTTCATGTTTGAGTTAACAAAAGAGGAAGAAGATTCTTTAAGATCACAAACTGTGAGCTTAAAGGGTAGAGGAAAGCATTCCAAATATCTTTCTTTCGCTTTCACTGAACAAGGTGTCGCAATGCTTTCCACAGTTCTCAACAGTGATAGGGCAATTGAGGTGAACATCGCTATCATGCGGACCTTTGTAAGGATGCGTGAACTTCTGGTGACAAATAAGAAAATGGCTCAAAAGCTTGATGAGTTGGAAAAGCGTTTGATAGAACATGATGAAAGCTTTCAGGTCGTTTTTGAAGCCATCAAACAGGTGCTTTCCGAGGATGAAAACCAAAGAGGAAGATCGGATTTTGATGATGCAATCATCGCCCAGCGGAACACTTTCAAGATCATGATTTTTTGTACTGTTGGAAGTGTTGGATAAGAATGTGGAATTTTATGCTCTGGATGTTTTGGAACTTTGCATAACCATATTTAATCTTGAATCGTCATCGAATTTTGTTTAACCAAAATGGATGGTAGTTATCTTGACTTAGCCTTGATTCAAGATGTCAAGCATTATGGAAAGAATAAACAAATAAATTAATAGGGTAATATTGTACTATACGGATTCCGTCTATTGCATATTAGACCGTTCTGTATAACACCTGTTATCTATAAATAATAAGGAGGCAATATGTCTAACTTGAATAATGAATTGTGGCCTGAACTTCAGCTTGAAGCCTGGCAAGATACATGTTCAACTCTCCATATGTGGACACAAATAGTGGGGAAAATTCGACTGAAACTTGCTCCGATGATAAACCACTGGTGGCAAGTAGCATTTTATCTGACCTCCCGTGGATTAACAACCTCCCCTATGCCCTTTAATTCAATCTATTGCCAAATTGACTTTGATTTCATAAATCATGAAATACGAATAACGACGAACAACGGAGATTCACGATCCATTAAATTGCAATCTCGTACTGTCGCAGATTTCTATAGTTCGACAATGGAGGCTTTGAGTTCCCTTGGCATTGAGGCTCCTATTTGGACTACACCTGTTGAAGTACCTGATAGAACTCCCTTTGAACAGGATACCACTCACCAGTCCTACGATCCAGAATACGCGCATCGCCACTGGAGAGTGCTGCTGCAAGCTGATAGAATCATGAAAGAGTTTCGCTCGCGTTTTATCGGTAAAGTCAGTCCCGTCCATTTTTTCTGGGGTGCTTTTGATATGGCAGTTACAAGATTCTCCGGAAGAAAAGCCCCTGACCATCCCGGAGTTCCGAATGTGGGTCGATCTGTCATGGTTGAAGCGTACTCGCATGAAGTTAGCAGTTGTGGCTTCTGGCCCGGAACCGGACTTGGAGAGCCTGCATTTTACGCATATGCTTATCCAGAACCAGAAGGATTCAAGCGAATCCAGATGATAAACTGCTCGCATTTCTTCAAAGTACCTATGAGGCAGCAGCAATCCTCGGTAAGTGGGACAGAGATTCATTAGAACGCAAATAATGATGAAAAGATAACAAGGCGTTGGAGATTGAATCCCGAATTGCGCTTCGCTTTTCGGGATCACTCAACTCAGCGTTCTCATAGCCCACGATACAAACGGAATTTTAATACAGGATACTGGTATATGACAGAGCAAAAACCGAGTGTTCCTTTTGCCGGATTTTCTCATACTATGCTTCCGGTCATGAAAAAAAGGGTCTTTCGAATGGGAGTCGCTGGTTCATATGGCATTAATTCCGCTGACGTCAAATGGGCCGCTGAACACGAGGTTAATTACTGGGTCTGGGGAAGAGGTTTCGGTAAAGTTACAGACGGAATCAGGGAAGTCATTAAAAGTGATCGCGAAAACCATGTGGTTGGAATGCTCGGGTGGGGCTATTTCGGTTGGCAGGTGAAGCGCAGTGTGGAAAGTGCCTTACGGAAACTTGGTACGGACTACTTGGATGTATTCAAACTGGGGTGGCTTGGGAGGACATCGATTTACAGTAAGGGAATAATCGACACCCTTTTGAAGCTCAAACAAGAAGGAAAGATACTGAGTATTGGTACTAGCATCCATGATCGAAAGAGAGCCGGAAGACTTGCACTGAACTCAGAATTCGATTTGTTAATGATCCGCTACAATGCCAAGCACCCTGGAGCCGAACAAGACATTTTTCCTCAATTGTCAAAGCGAAATCCAGCGTTGGTTAGTTACACGGCATTGGCTTGGGGACAACTGATCAGGCCATTAAAAGAAATTTTTATGCCTCCCTGGCCTGGTAGAGAGAGATTCGATGGCCAGCCTCTTTCGCCAGAACTTTGTTACCGGTTTGTTCTGACGAATCCAAATGTACACGTTGTGTTGACCGGTCCGCAGAACCGGGAGCAACTCCGCCAGAATCTTGATGCAATAAAGCAAGGTCCATTGAAGCCTGATGAAATGAACTGGATCAGGCAGTATGGTCAATTGGTCAAATCAAAGAAGAGACTCGATTACGTGAAATAAAAACAGTTTCAGATGCCTCAAAATGACCGGCATTTGAAACAATCATCGAAATAACCGAACAATCTCTTCCAGCGGACCGTATAAAGCCGCACTCGCTGAAGCGTACATCCAGGCATCACTATCTGATATCAATTTGAACTATCCATTTTTTTTCTAGATATTCTGTAACCAATTTCAATCTGAAATATTTTTCACTTCCCAACCTCGGCTTTGGTTATATATTAAAGCCATGTGTGGTCGATTTACTCAATTCAGTCCTACTAAATCATTAGCCCTGCATTTCAATCTTCAGGAAACGATTGACTTGCCTTCCAGATATAATATCGCACCATCTCAACAAATCCCCGTTATTAAATACCTACTTGACAAACCATTCAGGCAACTTGTTATGATGCGTTGGGGTCTTATCCCACATTGGGCAAAGGATATGAAAATAGGATACAAACTCTTAAATGCTCGTGCTGAAACAATAATAGACAAACCTGTTTTCAGAGTAGCTTTTAAGCGAAGGAGATGTTTATTACCCGCAACAGGTTTTTATGAATGGAAACATGATGGAAAACGAAAACAACCTTATTTTATAAAGATAAAAGATGCTGAACCTTTTGCATTTGCTGGGATTTGGGAAAGATGGACAAGCCCGGAAGAAGAGGTGTTTGAATCCTGTTCTATTATCACTACTGAATCAAATAAAATCATCAGTGAAATTCATAACCGGATGCCGGTGATAGTAGATCCAGCTAAATATGATTTGTGGCTTAATCCCGATACAAAGCAGGAACATTTAATCCCGCTTCTCAAATCTTACCCTTCAAAGAAGATGATGACTTATCCTGTTAGTGATATTGTAAACAGTCCTAAGAACGACACTCCTCAGTGCATAGAGCAATTAAAGTTGTTCTGATGAAAGTCACCATTAAATAAATTGTCTGTGGCGAATAAATATTGTACAAAGTAGATTCCTTTAACTTGGACATTGAGCTTATATGATTATCAATCGGGCAATCCAAGTAACTTCAAATATCGTTTTCAGGCTGGGCCTTCTGGCCTCAACGACATGGATCTTCTTTGTCCAGCTTGCGATCAGACATGATACAAAAATTTATGAAATTCTGATGACTCCTGTATGGATAGGGTGGGCTGTCTGGTTGATTTATAAACATCGCTATGAAAAGAAACTGCTAAGGAAATTTAAATAAAGGCCGAGTAAGTGAAAGAAAATAAAAAGGGGCCAAGTCGTTTGACCTTTCAAATCGTTTGACTTTTTTATAACAAAATGAATCGCTGAAAATCAGACTAAAGTTAATAAGCGGGAAGTAGGGAATGACAAGAGATGAGATAAAAAATGTACTTCTTGAGATCATCAAAGATATTGACGAAGATGCTTCGTTGCATTTATTGAAGCCGGATCAGTCTCTGCGGGATCAGCTTGACCTTGACTCGATGGATTTCCTGGATATCGTTATGGAACTTCGTCGGCGTTATAAACTTCAGATACCCGAACAGGACTACCTTGAATTTGAGACCCTGGATGGTTGTGTCAGTTACCTGACGCCCCGACTCAAAGATGTTTGAACCTCAGCAAACTCATTACTATTAATACAAATGATTAGCTTTAATAGCTGATATCCATTCTGATCCTGCCTTTTGATCCCCTATCTTCTATTGCCATATTCAATGTTGAGTGGTAAGAAAATTTCTATTGTTCAACATGGTGGCAAGTCATCTTGTTGCAGTACATCTGATAGTTTTCGGTTGATATTTCCCTCAATCCCTCCACCACATTATTTGTAATCAATGACTAGATTATTTATTCTCGTTTGACCATAAAATTATTAATGCTTATATTTTAAGTTCAACAGTAACCTCTTACCCTGGGGGGAGATAGTATGAAAGAGGTTGTTCTTAAAATGCCAAAGTAAGCCTTCAAAGGGGTCAAGCACCTCGTTGGGGGCTTTTGTGTTTTCTTACCTTTCCGGTTGAACATGATAAAAATCATATC
>CAMYJP010000062.1 GCA_947258675.1 uncultured Desulfobulbaceae bacterium
GACCATTCATGTCCTCCTTTCGTCGGACTGAATAATCGATACTTAATCAAACGGGAAAAATAATTATCGGCAGGAGGGAATTATAATCGACGTTGGTCACCAAATCACTGTTTATGATTCTTCAAAAAATGAAATAAAAATAAATTGTGGAATGACGAATGAAGCCGGCTTTTACTCCATTTCACAGTGAAATTATACATTTCTCTTTTTTGAGATGAATGAGTATGGCAAATCGAACCTGTATGACTCAATTGATTTGTTATGGTAAAAATTGTTACCCGTAAAGTAAGCAGATAGACGCAATTGAATGGTTTTAGAGGGGGACGTTGTTGACTAATGTGACAAAATTGAGGAGTGAGATATGAGATGTTAGGAGGGTCTAAGTCAGGGTCGCTTTTCCGGATTTTGTCTGTTATCGAAAATAGAATGCACTATGATTTCTTGACTTTCAATAGTGTAATATATAGAAATTGGGAATCTCCGTATGACGCAGGATCGAAAATTTGAGTATTTCTTTTGATACAACTCCGGAAAACGAATTATATTTTACAGACCCGCTTCCACACAATCTATAAAATCAAAACCAAGGCCTCTTCGTTGCTTTTCATACCATATGAAGGCTAATTCGATATCCGCAACCGCATTATCGGTATAGCGGAGTATCATTTATAATTTTCCTTAAGTTGGTCGTGAATTTCTTTCCAGTCATGGAGTTGCAATTTGCCTTTTTTATATTCTTTATACCTTGCATCGAGTGCTTTTTTATGCCATTCCGGCATGGTCAGCTCGGAATTACTCAAGGCGATAGAATCCCATAGATCTTCAACAAGTATTATTTTTTCTGGCAATTCGAGCTTATCAATTTCCCTTCTAATCTCTTCAGGTCTCATCCAATCACCTCTTAGTCAAAGGTTACCAAGTTACTTTTGACTATTATCGCATCATAAATTGATTTCATCAATTTATGATTTTGTGAAGCGAGTTGGGGACGTTTTTGACTATTATGACTTTCTCTTTATATTACTACTCAATTATTGAGTAAACGCTGAGGTGAAAACATTAAGCTGACAACGAAAGGAGGGGGGAGTCTATAAAAATATTGTCTGGGGGGTTGACAACATACAAAGTTTGTATGATATTGAAAGCAGGAGGTGAAATATGAGTACCGTTACAGTAAATATATCATTCCAAGATAGACTTCTTGCAGATATTGACCGAATAGCACAAAAAGAATCCCGTTCTCGCTCTGAACTCCTTCGTGAGGCTGCTCGCATTTATATAGAAAGAAAGGAACGTTGGAGCCAAATCTTTACCAGCTCTACAACGCACACACAAGGATTGAACTTAACAGAAAAGGATGTGCTGGATGAAATAAATCGATATCGGAAAGAGAAAAAAAATAGATAATGCCAATACCAAAGGTTGTTCTAGATACCAATGTATTAATTTCCAGCATTCTTTTCGGCGGCAAACCGCGACAAATACTTCAATTAGTGATTCAAGGCAAGATCAACGCTTTTCTTTCTCCAGCAATATTCACCGAGTTCAAAGAAGTCCTCGCTAGACCTAAATTCGGACTTACTCATGAAGAGTGTTTCGCCATTGGAAAAGAGGTCGAAGAGATTTTTTCTTTTGTGTTTCCTCAAATTGTAATTGACCTAGTGAAGGATGATCCAGATGATAATGCTGTCCTCGAATGTGCCTCAGCTGCTGATGCCGAGTGCATTGTTACTGGCGATCCTCATTTATTAAATTTTAATTCCTTCGAGCAAATCCGCATCATTTCACCATCAATATTCATAAAAGAAAAAGTAGAGTAGTACCGACTTGGTAAGGACTTGGGAACATTGTTGACTATTATGACTTTCTTCTTTTGATCGTTATCTTATGCTGATCATTTCTTTTTTTCTTCTTTACTGATTATTTTGAAAGTTTCTTCGTAGATATTTTTCCTCGGCCCAATGGTAATTATTTCCAAGTGTTTTGTTTTCGAAGATATTCTGTAAATGATTCTACATCGCTTCACTCGATAACTTCTGAGACCTTGTAGTTCATCTTTTAACGCTTTGCCGACCTGTGGTTCTTCCAGAATAGCCTGAAATGCTGATCTGATAACTGCCTTGATCTGCGGATGCAGGCTTCGAATGAGCACTGTAATTTCATCCAGAACCTTGAGCGTATAGTTGGTTGGAGAAGCCATACTCTCTATTGGAATAATTCTTCAAGGGTGTACAGCGCCGCCTTGTTTTTCTTTAAGGCAATTATTCCTTTTTTTATCTCCTCCATCAGATCTGAATCAGAGCGAATAGTTATGGTTTCCTGCCAGCTCTCAAATTCATCAGGGCTTACCAACACTGCAACAGGCCTGCCGTTTTTGGTAATAACGATCTCCTCATCAGTGGCCTTGACAGATTCGACAAGGGAACTCAATTTCATCTTCGCTTCTGAGACTGATAATGTTTTCATATTTTGACCTCAATTCAGGTTGACTTATATTAGGACTAAACTTTAATACAACGGTAAAAATGAGTCAAGATACAAGAAGGGGCGAAAAGGGAAAAGAGGGCAGAATGGGACAAACCACGTTTTTTTGATAAATGGGCCACAAAAACCAAAGTACATGCTCGCCTAAAGTGAATTATTAATCATAATAGTCTTGACTTTTCTGAAGTTCTCATCATAATAGACAGATGCATCGTTACTTAGAAAATCATATTATTAAAGATCTGAAGGAAAAAATTGTACTTCTATCCGGCCCTCGGCAGGTTGGAAAGACAACATTTTCCAAACAGCTTATTTCTTCGGCTGCTTACTTGAATTATGATTCCTCTTCTGATCGAAAAATCATCCGATCTGAAGAATGGAGTCGAGACGTTGATCTGGTGATTTTTGATGAACTTCACAAAATGAAAGAATGGAAATCTTGGATCAAAGGCATATTTGACACTGAAGGGAATATCCCCGCCATACTTGTTACAGGTTCGGCTAGGTTAGATACATACAAAAAAGGCGGGGAATCGCTGGCTGGGAGGTTTTTTCCCTTTCGCTTACATCCTCTTACTGTCAAGGAAATTTGCCAGTATCTCAAAGAGCCTCCCAAGCGTGCTTTAACAAACCTTTTGAGACTAGGTGGTTTTCCTGAACCATATCTCAAAGGGAGTGAAGTTTTTGCAAAACGTTGGCGGCGGATCCACTCTGACACTATTATACGAGAAGACCTCCTTGACCTCGAAAGAGTAAGAGACGTAAAGTCCATCGAAATTATGGTTGATCTGCTCAAAGCAAGAGTCGGTTCAACGACCTCATATACATCACTGGCAAATGACCTTCAGGTCTCCATCCATACTGTGAAGCATTGGCTGCAAATTTTAGAAAACCTATATTTAATTTTTCCTGTTCGTCCATATCATAAAAATATATCTCGAAGTATCCTAAAAGAATCAAAATATTATTTATATGATACTGCCGCAGTCGATGGAGATATCGGGGCGAAACTAGAAAACACAGTTGCCTGCGCTCTGTTGCGTGAACTTCATTTTATCGAAGATACGACTGGCAGCAGAGTAGCTTTACATTACTTACGAGATAAAGAGGGGCGTGAAGTAGATTTTCTTGTGGTTATCGATAACAGGCCAATACAATTGATTGAAGTAAAGGTTAAAGATGACAGTTTTGCTACATCTCTGTTCCGTTTTAATAATTTCTTACCGATGGCTTCACCCATTCAAGTAGTTCATAATCTGAAGCACAACAAATCAAAAGGGGCCGCAAAAATGGTCACAGCATATGAATTCCTAAAGGATTTATCTTTTTGATGTGTGGTTTGGTGACGTTGTTGACTACTGTGACTTTCTTCTTTCCTTGATTATTTGATTCCTGAATCGGTTTCATCTTTTGGTGGAAAGGTTTCAAGTCCTTCCCCTTGCGCAGCCCGAGCAAGCCTGATGTCAAAGCAGGCAAATACAAATTGTTCGGGAAGCCTCTCCTGAACCACTATGGCTGATACAAGATGGATTGCATCGAACCCTCTAAGCGGATATCGCTTAACTATCTGTTGGATGTATCCATTCAGCTCATCGTTGACCTCTACACGTATAAAACTTACCCAGTCATGATGAAAGGCGTCCACAATTCTTTTGATCAGCGTGTCTGAAAGGTCTCCTTCCCGTTTTTTTCGATACATGGAAGCCATCATTTCGGCATATGCAACGGAAGAAGTAACGATCTGCATGGCCGATTGCCATCTGGAGAGGACTTCCTCTGAATAAGATTCCTGAAAGTATCGTTTTACGAGCGCGCTGGTGTCGAGATACAATATCATTCCGTTATCATCTCCTGTCCTCGATCACCATGCTCGAAACGGATTTTCCACGGACTTTTACAGTTGAAAGCCCCTTCTTGGAGATACTCCTGCTCGGTGATTCAATCATCCCTTTCTTGATCAGGGGCTCAAGTGCTGCGCGGATGGACTTACCACCTTCGTCTTCTTTCACGATACGGGCAATAGGTTTTCCTCTATCGGTAATCAAGATCTCTTCCCCAGCTTTAACCTTAGTCAGAAGCCGACTCAGATTGTTCTTTACCTCTTTGATTCCTGCACTGATCATAGTATCCTCCTTCTGGTAGCTACCTAAAAAAACAAAGTAGCTACTTTTAATCCTTTCGTCAAGTATTATGTCTTTTTATGTCCATTTTTTATATTTTTACAATGCAGGAAATTAACCTTTCATTTTAGAAAGATATAACGCTGGTGAGTCCGGAGATAAAGGTTATTAACGTTTTGTTTGGTTTGTCTGTAAAGCTAACAGAATGGTAGGCCGTTAGAAAGGTAGTTCTATTGCTATCCAATCAAACAGTTTGGCTGGGATCAAGAATAGATAGTCTTGAAAAATATTATGGAAAATCCACATACAACTTCCCGGCAAATTGCACCAAGGAAATAATGTTGTTGGTTATTGTTACAAATTACGATGCATTCTCCTATATAAATTTTAAGACAAACTATTCCCAGAAAATCCTACTATAGTTACCTGACAAATTTCACCACGTAATCCTTAAGAATTGAACAACTGCCATCTGCTTTTGTATTGACCCACATGCATTTTTTTCTTACCATACTCCCATCGATACTAAAAAAGAAGAACACAGCATGCATACAACCATTTCCAGTAAATTCCAGGTGGTAATCCCGAAACTCGTTCGAGAGCGCCTTAGTCTTAAACCAAAGCAACGATTAACTGTTATTGAGAAGGACAATATGGTTATTCTCATGCCTCAAAATACTCTGGAAGAATTGTGGGGAATTGCAGAAGGCGCCAAGATTGACGATTATCGAGAAAAAAAGGACCGGTACTAATGCATATAGTTGATTAAAGCGGTTGACTGGAATGGTTTACCGCAGGAGTTCAAACTGAACAGCATAAACCCTACCTCGAAAATAGCAGCGAGACTCTCGTTCCATCATTGTGTTTATATGAAGTTTATGAAGTTCTCAAAAGAGAGGCCGGGAAAGAAAAAGCTCCTATGGCTATAGGATATATGAAAGATTCTCAAATAATCCCTGTTGATGAAGTTCTTGCCTTGCATGCAGCAGATATTTCTACCCACTATAGACTTGCCATGGCCGATTCGATAATCTATGCGACAGGCATCACCCATCAATGTGAAATAATCACTTCTGATGCCGATTTTGAGAAATTACCAGATATCAAATATCTGCCTAAAATTGGAGTATAACAAATACACCTAATATAACTGTTGACTGAGGTCATTTCAGATGACAATGAGAGTTTTTCTTTGAGAACCAATACCTGCAAAATACAATCAACATCTTTTTTTCTTCTCTTTCTATTTGCCTCAGTGCTGCTCCTTCTGTCAGACTCATATAAGGGTATTGATGCTATTTCAGGTAACAATGCATTTGCCATTACTGGCAGCGGAACCACTGGCACAGGCGGCCCACTTGCCACTCATGGCAGTATTACCGGATATGTACATGATGCTGCAACGAATAACGGAATTACAGGTGCCAGAGTTTCAGCCCTAATGGAGGCAGATTTCAAAGCAGAAGCGCTCGATGCAACCACTCACGAAATTAAAGGACAGTCCAGAATCTACCTTATCAAATCACAGACCTACGTAGCCGATACCCGATCCGACGGCTTTTACACAATTAATAACGTGCCACCCGGCACCTATAAGATTTGGGCTGATGCCATGGAATCAGGTTATGTTAAAACCTACTATGACGGAGTTAATGGGCCGCCTGCTGGCATCCCTTTGGAAGTCAATCAGGAAACATCTACTTCCAGAATCAACTTTTCTCTGGTAAAAGGGGGTGTAATTTCTGGCTTAGCCCGCCAAGGTTCCAGTGGACAACCTATTGCAGACCTCACCATCGTTGCTTATAATCACCTAGCCTCTATCCCTGACGCCGAAACTAACACCCGCGCTGATGGATCCTACTCGCTCGCCGGCCTGCTGCCCGGGCAATATAGTGTCAAAGCAGATGGCAAGGCCGAATATGCCAGTCTCTATTTTGATGGGAAGGCAGACAGGACCCAAGCCTCTCTGATTGCAGTAAACACCAATACCCCTATTAACAACATCGATTTTACCATCACTGCTTTCGGCTCCGTAACCGGAATTATCACCAAAGCTGACAGTTCAGCGGTACCACTTGCCGGTGTCCTGGTCAACGTCTACCTCTTCCCTTCCGACCTTAAGAAGTCAGTGCCGGTCAGACAAGGAATCACTAAGCAGGACGGCTCATACATCATTAATAGATTGCCTCCCCGCAGCTATAAGATTGTTGCCACCCCCCCGAACTCCTATGTCAAAAAAATCTATGGCAGCAATCTTCCTGGAGAACCCGCTATACCTGTTGCAGTTGAGGAGGGTCAGGTCACTACCGATATTCACTTTGCGCTGGAGGCCGGCGGAACTATATCCGGTTTTATAACTGATGAAAACAGTGGCCGACCACTGGTAAACGCGAAAATTACTATTTATGATTCAAGCGGTGAGAATGAAATTATCAGTGGGAGAACGAATGAAACCGGCTTCTACTCCATTTATCAGCTAGGTCCTGGATCGTATCGTATTTCAGCCCATTTTGCCAATCATGTGGATGAATATTTCGATAATACCACCAATGCAGGACAGAGCCTGGAAATAACCCTTGGAGCGGGCCAGACACGTTCTGATGTCGATTTCCAACTTGCTCTATTGCCTTCATTACCCCCAGGAAGTATTAGCGGAGCAGTTGTCGGTAACCTTGATGATCAACCGCTGGCAAATATATGTGTTTCCGCATTTCAATGGACGTCAAATCAAATATACGGACAAGACTGCAGTAATCTAAACGGCCGTTACTTTATTAACGGTCTTATCCCAGGACAATACCGGATCTGCGCCAAACCAAAAACTAATTATACTGAAGCGTGCCATGGAACAAACAACCAAACGGTGAAACCGGAAAACGCGACTCCTGTGACATTGGATGGAGTAAACCAACTGACAGGCGTTAACCTGAAACTCCGAAAGTTCGGCAAAGTATCAGGAACCCTGTTCCGCTCAAGAGACGGACAGTCCATTGGAACCTATATTATTCCCAACCTGGAACCCGGTTTCTACCATATCAGAATTAACCCTGAAACCACTGGTTATAAAGAAAAATATTTTGATAATATTGTGAACGTTACTACAGCAGCATTAGTGGAGGTCAGAGAAGACCAAGAAACTCCAAACATTGATTTCAATTTAGAGGTGGCGCAGTAGATGTAGCCTTAAGTGATGAAATATATTGAGGCTATTTGAATAACGAAGAGAATCAATCCGGGCGCCCGGGCGCCAAAAAGTAATTAGTCGATCCTGAAGAACGTGTTTTCAGGCTCAAAAAGCCATTTCATATTTTTTATTAGCCATAATCAAGGCGATAAAAACTGGTCCCAAAAAATCCATCTTAAAGGCCAGAACTTCCTGTTTAAGATTATTTGCTTGCTCGTTGATCTTATCTAACACAGAATCTTCCAATCTTGTTCCCTCTTGAAAATTTTCCACCAACGAACTCAATTCATTTGAACACTCCTTGATCTTTAAAAACCGTTTACGCAATTCACCGGACATATCATTTATTTCCCGAGCAAAATCATGAAATTCATCTTTGCTTCGCATTTCAACCTTGGTATTGAGATCACCCTTGCTGATTTTGGAAATTTCTGCCCGCAATTTCTTTAACGGCCAGCTCATTCGAGTGAATAGACGTTTAGCCATTACACTGAAAACAACAATTATAAAGAGCGCTACCAACAGATTCACATACAGCATCTGGTCCAAGAGAAGACCACCGGCTGATATTTTGGGTAACCGCATCAGATAAAGGACCGAATCAATTTTTCGATAGGAAAAAACATTAAAAATACCTACAGCCAATACTCCGCCGATAGCCGACACAAGGGCAAATCTTAAGATGAACTTTCGCTGGGTGCTCTTCTTTATATAATATTTGCGGCGTTTAATTATTTCAGTCACTGTTTATCACTCATCTACTAAATGGCAGGACAGGCATAATTGACTGGCCCGGTTTTCCATTACCAGATAATTTTCTTCATCATGGTAAGGATTATGGCAGGTACCGCATCCCATTTTTCCATTGTAAAACGTCAACCTCATATCAACCATTGGTCGGGGTTGAAGATCTGTTTTTCTCCCAGTTTTTCTTTGTGCGGTTTCATAGTCAAAACAAATCGGATGCCCGCCTTTTTCATGGCCATCACCGAAATAGCTCTGCTGATGAATCCAGACACCGGTATTAACGGTTACAGAACCGCCGATGGAACCATCATGACAGGAAATACAGTTTATTGACGTTGGATCGCAGTCCGCAAATGGGTCAGTTACAATATATTCTGACTGGAAATGAGCTTCTCCAAGTATTGCCCTATGTCCGGCATCTTCCAGATCGGTTCCGTGACACGATATACAAAACACCCTGCCGCTTTCAATACGACGTAGAAAGGATGAAGGAGTACCAAGCGGCGTTACCGGCGAAGTGTGAACGTCATGGCATGTGTTACAGGTAAGCATTCCATCACTGGAAAGCGGCATATCCAAAGGAATGGTAACGGTTCTGGGACGGATATCAACCGGATGCATATACCCATTGGTAAATAAATCAGGATGACAGCTTTCACACAGAGGTGTCAACTGCTCCCCTGTCCCCAGAATGTTGCCGAGCGCACCAACCTGATGGCAAAGGATACATTCTGACTGCTTAAACTCATGGGGATTTTTCTCCATGGCCTGAATTGCAATAGTTACAAAAAGCAAGAGTGTAGAAAATATATAAAACCAGTATTTTTTCATACGATCTTATAACGTAAGGGACTTCAGTTCTTCCCCTATCTCATCAATAAGTTGGATAATTTCTCCATCCGGTGATTCTCCTTTATCAATTTTTTCTCTATTTTCCTGGGAAGTAATCCTTCGCAGGGCATTGCTTTTTTTCTCCAGATTCTTCAATCGAATACGATAACTATCTAACAGGGTGTTTATTTCATCGGCAATAGGATGGATAGCATCTTTTTTGCGCAGGAAGACATTTTCACTTAAGTCTGCACCAACAATCTTTTTCATAAATTGATTAAGCCGATAGATTGGGCCCACTACCCGATGTGAATAAAGAAGTGTAATTACAACTATTCCCAAAACAATCAATACGAGGGTAAAGGTATAGATAATAATAGACTTTACAAGGACTTCTCTCTTTAACAGCGAGAGCATTCGGAAACTTTCTCCATATGATGGACCGAATTGCTGAGGAAAAGATAAAAACAGGATGACACCGGTCAGGAGTATACCGCCGGTAAAAATCAGAGCGCATTTAAGGATAAGGCTCTGCAGATAAGACTTTGATATAGGGAGTAAGGAGTTGGCAGATTGCACGGATAGACCTTTGTTTTCAAACAGCGGAAGAGTAAACCTTTATGAAAAATTCGAACTCCTTTTATCGACCATTGGAAAACTTGACTCCAGCCTTACATCCCTCCTGAGAAATTGTTGTCCACATGATGATTCCCTCATCAGGGATATTTGAATTTCTTTGTTTGGAAACAAACCGAATCCTTTTACCAGGCTTCAGGTTGGCCTGAGTGCATAATCCCATTCCATCTTCACAGTAATCGGTTATCTTGGCTTGCACTTTGCAGGAAGGTAAAATGTTGTCCTCGATTTCAAACCAAATAACTTCTGTTCCAAAATTGTCTAATTCTTTTTTCCGCTCTTCTGTCCGGCGGCAGTTTATCTTCTCCATTCTACTTTTCCCCCTTTTGGTAACAATTGCCTTTATCAAGAAAACATAATTCCTGCCCTAAAACCTGTTTTTGATTGTATTGTCCAGACAACAACTCCGGAATCCCGCATTTCAGATTCAGACAATCTGTCTACAAAAAATATCTGCTGGCCAACGTTTAATTGTTCCTCAGAGTAGAGGCCAAGGCCGCCGGCACTAATGTCAACAACTTGTACCCTTACCTGCTGGTTTATATTGCCCTGCAACTCAATGGTTAAAAAAAGAGCCTCATCGTCGCCTGCGAATTGTTTCCTTGCCTGACGTCTTTTCTCAATTTTTTGGCTCAATTTTTGGCTCATTCATTCTCCAATAAATGGTTCATTTCTTCCTGTCGTACCTTTCTTGCCGATGGCATCCTGGAGTGCAACTTCCTCCGGTATCTGTTTTTTCAAAATTTAAGGGCAACTGCCATTCGCCAAATGTTACTTTATCAGCCATTAAATGAGGCAGTGATGCACCGTGCACAACATGGCATAACCTACAATTTTTACCTCTGCTTTTCCTGTTTACATGAAGATAATGGAGGTTCCTCTTGCCATCCCTGAAATTGGTTGAAAATGAAGTATCCGGGAAACGGAGGAGATTTGAATTATGGCAGGAAAAGCATAACTCATATTTATTATCTGTATAACTTTCAAAAAGCTTTAGAGAATAATTTTTAACGAGCAACTTTTCATGGTCAGAACCATGTGGGTCATGACATGTCAAACAGGTCCCTTTTTCTATCGGCTCATGTAAATAAGTCATTTCCGGCTGCACAATCCCCTGATGGCAAGAAAGGCAGAGCTTTATTCCTGTTTGTAAAAGCCATTTATTATCACTATTACCATGAGGATTGTGACAAACTACACAATCATCAGCAGCTACAGGAGGATGAATCTGTAACTGGTCGGGAAATTCATGGCACTCATAACAAGCTGGGTCGGTAAGACTAAAAGCCCCCTTATCCTGGCCAGGATGTTTTTCACCGGTTGGTTGATGGCATTTCTCACAGCCAGAATTTTTTGGATGTACTTTTCCGTCCATAAAAGATCCGTGACATTCCCCTGAAACACAACCTGTCTCTTCAGAAGCCAAACTCAACCCTGATAAAGAAAAAAAGAAGAGTAGGCTGAACAATAAACATGTTTTCAATACATAACTCATCAGTTACCCACTATTTTTGCAAGTTTTAAACCAATTCCCTTCTATCAGTAAGAAAACTTTTCATCAATAGAATTAACCATAATCCCTTATGGTTAGAACAAAAAATTTCCAGAGAACGATCCCCAACCATTTGAAATTTTATGATCAAGTGCTATTTCACCCAACATACGAGTGGAATCACCTCATTACTGACAACATCGAAAATGTTTATAGGCAAGTAAAATTGCTTACTATATTTCAAATCCAACCTCAAGCTGCATTTTTTTATCCAGAGGTGACCGTTTGTAAATATGCTCTTCGGCAGTTATTACAAAATTCTAAATAGTTAACTAGTTCTTATTCGGTAACTTTTTTCATTTCGGATAGTGAAACTAGTTTTTTCAATTCGGAAACGAGCTGCCAATCGTCAATTCGACTCGTTTACTGACCATTTTGAGCAAGTTCAAAGATTACAGGGAGTTGAGCGGAAAGGGATTCAGGTACAGTGCGCAAACAACTCCGCAGGTTGACATTAAAATTGTTTAAAAGACCGTTCCCGGATGGAAACTAATTAGTGCCCATCCGGAAAGTCCTTTTTTTTTCGGATGGCTGCACTAAGTTGTTTCCAATTCGAAAACGAGCAGTTTTGAGCAAGTTCAAGAATTACAAGGAGTTGCGCGGAGGCGTACTCAGGTACCTCACAAACAACTCCGCAGGCTAACGAAGAAATTGCTTAAAAGGGCCGTTTCCGGATGGAAACTAACTAGATAATAGTTGCAGCAGGGAGGTTTAATTCCTGAAACATCTTTTGTGAGATATTGACAGATTATTTGAGAAAATAAAGAACATCTCCACTATGTGCATCATGACAGTCAACACAAAGCATCTGGCGTCTAACTACCCTATCATGCATATCCTTTGCTAATCTTCTTTCCGTATGGCATTTTGAACAGATCGTATTCCTGTCTTTCTGCAAAAGAGAAGCATAGGGTGAGTCATGGGGTACATGACAGGCAAGACAATCAGAAACTGCAATGGGGCCATGAACATAACGCCCTTTTATGAAATTTTTATGGCAGACATAACAAAGGTCTTCCTTTCGCTCGGTGATAAGCTTATTCGCCTTTTTAAAGTCATGACATCCCTGGCAATCCTTTTCATCAAAAGGAGGATGAATTGATCCCTGGGTTTTTACATCTTCTGTAACAATACCTTCCCCACTTTCAGCCTCATCAAGTCTGGCGATATAGTAATCATCAAAAATATCCGCCATATTCTCAGCACAAAGCACATCTAAAGAAGGCAGATCAGGCACACCATCAAAAAAGAAGTTTTTGACTTCATGGTTAGCAACCGGATCAGCGCATCCTGCCAAAAAAGCTGGAAAGAGACAGATGAAAAGGAGTTTGTAAAGTCGAGAAAAGTTATTTCTTATTTTCTTAAATTGACACTTCATTAGAGTAACCCATGTTATTATTCCTGGTTCTTATAATCAACCGGCTGTTCACGATCATAATCCATCTGGCGGTGGCAGCCTGGAACGCAACTTCCTCCTCTTTCAGATATAGTAAAACGAAGAGGTATCTGCCATGACCCGAACTGGGCGCCGGTTGAACTAATTAATTTTTTCCCATCGCTGGCGTGTGATTGGTGGCAGGATTGGCAGGTTCTACCTTTTTTTTCACGAACAACGTGGAGGTAGTGTAAATTCAGGGCCCCATTACGAAAGCTGGTTAACTCTGTAGTTTCAGGTTTTTCAAGTATTCCGGCTTCATGACACTGAAAACAGAAATTGTATCGTCCTGGTGAATATGCTGCATAAAAGGCCGAGGGGTAAGAACTGACCAATAGATCGGGGAAATCAGTTCCATGTGGATCGTGACATGAACTACACTGAGCTTCAGCCAAGGGGCCATGCAGATAAGTCTTCCCGTCGATCTCCCTTTTTATGTTTCGCAGTTTTTTTGATTTGCTGTAATTGTCCTGTCCATGGCAGTCGAGGCAAATGTTCAATTCTTCATTATACAACAGGTTTTCATAATCGGAATAGTGTACAAAATGGCAATTTTCACAGCCTTTATCTATATACAGCGCCCCATGCCTACTTTTTGAAGTAACATATTTATTTTCAATTTCCTCGTGGCATCCAAAGCATAGTTCTTCTCCTTCTTGTTTCAGAAGACCTGCCCGCTCGCTGCCGTGGGCAAAATGACAACCGACACATGAAAGTTCCTGAATTGCCGGATGAATAAAGGCAGCCTGTTGCATACCCTGCCCAAAATCATCATGACAGCTTATGCAGACATCCTGCGCATTCTCTCTGAAAAGACCAGGGATATCAGCCTGGTGGGGATCATGACAAAACGTACAAACACCCAATTCGACTGGTCCATGACCAAATTCTTGCTCAAATTCAGTGGATTCATGACAGGTTAAACATAAGTCTTTCTGATTTTCACCCACATTCAAAAGAAAAGGACCTGAAGCCCCATGTGGATTATGGCATGCCAGGCAGTCTCCTTCACTTATTGGTGAATGGATAACCATTTTTTCATCCAAAGAATCATGACAGGAATAACATAAGGCCGCCCCTTTGGCCATAAGTCTGAAATCAGACCCTGACTGGTCCGGATGTTCTGAGTTTTCCTGAATATGACAGGAGAGACATGTTCCTTGCTTTACCGGCAAATGAAGTTTTTCTGCCTGTTTTAAATTGCCATGACATGCTGAAGTAGTACACGTACCGGAAGGAGTACTACTGACGACTATCTGTTGTGACTCTTCAACTTTTTTAGGTTCATCCAGCTTAACCACAGGCTTTTCTTTTTCAACTTTTGGCAACCGGCGAATTTCTGTTTTTACATATTCCTGAACAAGTTCTTTAGCAGTTGGTTTCATAGGCAGCAGCTCTTCAGTAATTTCTTCTGCAACCTCTTTTTCTGGCGGTTGTTTTTCCGGTATCTCTGATACAGGGGCAGGAGGAGAGATATCTATCTTTTTCGCTGGTACCTCAGCAACTGTTTTTCTTAATAGATAGAGTTTCTTGATTCTCTCATTTTTTATATACGCATGCAGTACAATAGCATTGGGGACTGAATCTCCAAGCCTCTCAAGAAATAATGACGCTTCATGATTGCTGTCAAACTTCCCCATTCTTACAGTATAAAAGGAACCGACATGTTCTATTCGCATAAGATGCAAATCTCTTTCAGAAAATATCTTTAGCAACTGTTCATAATAGGTTTCTGCATCTTTCTGATGCCGATAGCTCCCAACTTGTATTGTATAGAAACCAATATCACCCTGACTCACTAATGATTGGCGATCAATAGCCTCCATTTCAGAAATCTCGACAGGTGGTTGTCTGTTGATTTTTCCAACCGGTTTATCAGTAATAGCTTCTTTTAAAAGATAAAGTTTCTTAATTCTCTCATTTTTTATATAGGCATGCATTACAACGGCATTGGGAACTGAATCTCCAAGCCTCGAAAAAAATAATGACGCTTCGTGATTGCTGTCAAATTTCCCCATTCTCACAGTATAAAAGGAACCGACATGTTCAACGCGCATAAAATGCAAATCTCTTTTTGGTAAAATCTGCAGCAACTGTTCATAATAGGTTTCTGCATCTCCCTGATGCCGGAAGCTCCCAACTTGTAAGGTGTAGAAACCCATATCACCCTGGCTGACTAAGGTTTGGCGATCAACTGCCGGTATTTCTGTTGCCAAAAAACTTCTGCCCTCAAATTTCGTACTATCTTCCTGTATCTTCCTGATGGGCGATGATGGCAGAGATTTACCAGATAAATCTATGCCCGGCAGTTGCTTTTCCTGTATAATTTTTATAACGCTTTCCTGCTCTGACTCCATGATGAGTATGGCTTCAGGTACATTTTTTTGTACAAGACCCAAGGTAGATCTTGCAGACTCAGCATCAGGGAATATTCCTACTCGTATATGAAAGTATGGTTCCAGATAAATAAGACGAAGTTTGTTAAGGCCCTCATCCGGTAAGGTTTTACTGAGCGTATCAAAGAGATTTTCAGCACTTTCCTTATCAGAGGAACTGAGAATCTGTATGGTATGATACGAAATTGATTTACCCAGACTTGTTGAAACCAGTACAAAAGGAACAAAGCAAAAGAGTGGAAGAAAAATCCTTACATATATAGTCATGCAACGAAAATTTCTCAACCAGGAATATTGTTTCCAGTTTTTCAATTTCATTTAACAACTGCTCCTATTAACAGATCATGTTTTGAGCAAAAATTATGCCATTTGCAACATAATCATTTTTATGCATCTCTACCCATTTTTACAAGGTCATGTGCATTGCCGTGACAATCACCACATACCGGGAACTTATTTAAAATCCATTGCGAGTGCCGTTGGACATGACACATTTCGCACTGAGGAACCATCTTATGTTTTGTCACATGGCACTTGACGCATTCAAGTTTACCATGCATCGTGCCGCTTGCCGTTATCAGCTCTGCCATTGTTTGATGACAAGTTTTACAGGCGGCCGAAGATATTTCCGGGCCATATGAAACCACCAGAGGTTTGTGGGCAGGATGACAGGTGTTGCATTCCTTTGATAAGGAATCGTTGGTATGGGGCAAGTGACAGCGTAAACAATCGGGAATCTGACCATGCTCATAATGACAGGCTGTACAATCAAGCTTACTGTGAATACTGATATTTTCACGCAGCTGCTTGTCCTGATCTTTGTGACATGTAACGCAGGGCCCGGTTATATCTTTGGTAAGGGTTATTTCAAGGGGGGTATGCGGGTTTGTATGGCATTGCAGACAATCAGTTATCTCAAAATGAGACTTGCCTGTATGACAATCGAAACACTGAGGAATAATA
The DNA here is from genome assembly GCA_947258675.1 of uncultured Desulfobulbaceae bacterium. Next base: position 16,349 of record CAMYJP010000062.1, read on the forward strand.
TCCCAGTCGTTTGGAGGATGCCCCTTATGGCAATCGACACAGGTTACTTTCGTACTATGGGACTTTCCTCCGGATTCAATCTGTTTAACTATTTTTCGATGACAGGTGGAGCAATCGCTTAAAGTCAGATTGGAGACGTTGTTGGGCAGTAATTGAGTTGTTGTTGCTTTTTTACTACCTCCATTCTCACCTCTTGATAATGATAAATCGAAGACACCAATGAATAATATTATTAAACTGATACTGGTCAGCCACTTTGCAGCTTTATTAAGATCCATGCTCAAATGTGTTCAAACTCATCCCAGCAACAGCATTTGGCAAAAAGTCCGCCATCGCATATTATCCCGCCTGATTTGCCAAGGGTATATAACAAATTAAATTATTTTTAATGTATCAAATGATACCATATATTTGATATATTAACCGTGGAAATTGACAAAAAAAATTGCTATTGTCAAGTGTTGAAAAGTATTTAATGAATAACTGCTCAGAATATTTTTCTAGTTTTGTTGTATAAATTAAAATAGTTATAAAACACTTAAGACAGATACAAACCACCTATTCTTTTGAGGTAGCATAAATGAAACATATGAGCAGAAAAGCTCTTCCCCTATATCTTATATGTATATTTTCTCTGTTAATTGGCTGTTCTAAGGCGGGTAAAAGCAAGCAAGCATCTCTTGAAAATGAACCCAAAAAAATTAGCGGAACTTGTATTGAAGGCGATTGCGAGGATGGTACAGGCAAATTTCAATTTGCTGAAAAAGACTGGGTTTACCGTGGACAGTTTACAGCTGGAAGATTCAATGGTCAAGGAGAATTGATCTTATCCGACCATATTGAATATTATGGTGAATTCAGAAGAGGCAGTTATAAGGGGCCTGGCATGGTTCTTTTTCCTGATGGCAAAGAAGGCCGATGTTCCCAGGGAGACTGCATTAACAGCCGGGGCAGAATAAGTCTCAGTGACGGCACAATCTACACGGGTGAATTTAAAGCGGGCAAGTATAATGGCAAGGGAGCTCTACTTTTAACGGACCTGACAAATTTGTCAGGTTCTTTTATCAATAATCTCCTGGAAGGAGAAGGAACTATCACTGCCCCTGACGGAACATCCTATTACGGTGTGTATAGTTCAGGAAAATTAAAAGGTGAAGGGACGATAAGATTTCCTAACGGCATAATTTTTAAAGGACTCTTTGAAGATGGAAAGTATTCAAAAAACGGAACCATTAAGTATCCAAACAGGTCAAAAGGGCAATGTACAAAAGGAAACTGCATTAATGGCCAGGGAATCCTCACCCTGGAAAACGGTGCCATATATAAAGGAGAATTCAAAAGCTGCAAGAGGCATGGGCAAGGATCGTTCACCTTTGCCAGTGGAGCAAATTATACCGGCGATTATAAAGACGATCAAAGGCACGGCCAGGGGACATTCACCTTCCCAAGTGGTATAACTTACAAAGGCCAGTATAAAAATGGCAAGCGGCATGGCCATGGGATATATACCTTTGCCAACGGTGAGCAGAAAAAGGTCGAGTACAAAAAAGGTGCTCTGATAGTTGACTAACTAGGGTTTATCCCCTGTCTTGATTTTTTCCATAAACTTCCGAGCCGGAGCAAAGTCAGGCTTGAGTTCAAGAGATTTAAGAATCTG
>CAMYJP010000063.1 GCA_947258675.1 uncultured Desulfobulbaceae bacterium
CCAGTAAATTTAACAGCGCCTCTTGTTCACCAGTTATAATTTTGATTTCTACCTGTAATGTATTCTGCGCTGAAAGAAGAAAGTCATCGCTGTTGCTGGCTGATCTTAATGCGGCTGTGCCGCAGGCACGAACTGCTTCAGGTTGCAATTTTTTTAAAATTTCATTAAAAGAACGCAGCGCTATAATGGCGCGTTGCATAGCTTCAGGAGTCAAGGTGCCTGTAACAGCAAGTTTTTCACAAAGTCTTACAGTGCAAAGTTTTTTTTCAATAACAAGGATTTGGCCGTCAACAATTTCCGCTGCTAGTATCCGGAAACTATTGGAACCGATATCAATTCCAGCTGCCCTCATAGATTATTATCCTTACATAAAAGAAAGACAGTGCCGATTTTATTTAATCTACTCAAGCATTAATAGATAAGATATATGATAATTTCAATCAATCCAGATAATCCACAGCCCCGTCTTATCAACCAAGTTGCTGAAATGCTCAGAAACGGCGCTGTTATTTGTTATCCAACCGATACGGTATATGGAATCGGATGTGATATATATAACCAAAAAGCGATTAAACGAATATTTCAGATTAAGAGAAGACCGAAAAACAAACCGTTCAGCTTTATATGTTCAAGCCTCAAAAACGTCAATCATTATGGGTATATTTCGAATATGGCGTATCGACTTATGAGAAAAAATCTGCCGGGGCCCTATACCTTTGTTTTGCCTGCTTCGAAGTTAGTTCCAAAAATAATGATCACTAAACAGAAAACGGTAGGTATACGTGTACCGGAAAACAATATCTGCCTATCGCTGGTAAAGGAATTGGGAAACCCGATCCTTACAACCAGCGCTATCCTCGAAACTGATGGTGCACCTCTTTCAGAAGCCTATGAGTTTGAAGATCAGATAGGAAAACAGGTAGACCTTATAATCGATGGTGGTTTGATTTATCCTGATCCATCCACAATTATTTCACTGGTAGGTGATAACCCAGAAGTACTCAGGAAAGGAAAGGGAGATTCCAGCCGGTTTATTTAGCTAATTATGGCAAGGGAATCTAATTCCCCTGAGACAGGCTTCGGTCTATTTTGAACTATTTATCAATGTCTTTTCTCTGTCTGACTGAAAAACTACCGAAACCGCGAATCTCTATTCTTTGCCCTTTATTCAGGGCATCGGCCATAGTCTCGAGGATAATTTCAATCGCTTGTCTTAAGTCTTTTTTAAGGTAACCGTTCAGGTTACCTGCAACGTTATCAACCAGATTTCTTTTTAGCATTATTATTTCCCTTGATTTCAGTAAGGTATGTTACATCGGCCCTGTCCATTCGTATGCCAAAACAGGGAAGTACTGTAAAATGTTGTTAAACAGGTTCTTACGCGACTCAGTGGTCAATATTTTAAGCAAGGAATAACGTTTCTCCTCGGGGTAAATCAAATGTGGATCATCAGTATCAAGTCCTGTGAGTTCAGCGGCTCGGGTAATTGCATCGGTAAGGTTGCCCAGTTCGTCTATAAGTCCTTCGTTTAAAGCCTGTTCGCCTGAAAAAATCCTGCCATCAGCCAAAGCTGCGACTTTTTCTTCAGGAAGTTCACGACTTTCAACTACCGCCCTTATGAATTGATTGTGGACATTGTCAATCAGGTTTTGGACCAGTTCACGTTCCTCTGCCGTCATGGATCTGTCAACTGCACCGATATCCTTCATCAGGCCACTTTTTACCACTTCACTTTTGTAGCCAATTTTATTAAATAATTCCTGTAGGTTGGTAAACTTTATAATAACACCCATGCTGCCGGTCAGCGTTCCTGGACTGGCCACGATTCGTTCCGCTCCAAGTGCCGCATAATAGCCACCGGAAGCCCCAACTGAACCCAAAGAAGCGATTACGGGCTTGACAGTGTTGGTTCTCTTCACTTCTGTATATATTTCCTGTGATGCTCCTACTGCCCCTCCAGGACTATCTATCCGTAAAATAATTGCTTTGATCGCAGGATTTTTTCTGAAATCACTGAGGGTTGCGAGGGTATCATCTGGAGTAACAATTACACCCTTGAGTTCTATGAGACCGATTCCTTCTTTTTTAATGAACAACTCAGTAGCTTGACGATCGGTGATGACAGAAGAAATTAGCAGGGACACCCCGGCCCAGAACAGGAGGGTTATCCCTGCCAAAATTATTAATCCCATCAGGAAGGGATGCTTTTGACGGAAACTCATTATGATATGCCATTTCCATCTGACGATGGAAGGAATGCTAATCTAATCTTTATTTTCTTCTGCATCTGAACCATCGCTGGCATTTTCTTCAGTTGAAGCTTTTTCAACTGCTTCTACTGAATTAGCTTCAGCAACAGGTTCTTCGGTTTCCAAAACAGACTCTTCAGTTTCCATCTCTGTTGCTGAAGTCTCAACTGAAGTCTCGACATCAGCCTCTTCATCTTTTGGCTCTAATGCCTCTTGGGCAGTATCTTCTATTGCCGATTCTGCTGAAGCAACTTCTTCAGTAGGAGTTTCTTCCTCATCCGACTGCTCTTTGAGTTCTTTGCTCTCCATCTCTTCTTTGATCAAGTCACCGATGGTTGCTGGCCCTGCCGCAGCTTTTTTCTTGAAATCTTCCAGGGAGCCCTGCTCACCCCCTTCTTCAAGGGCCTTTATTGAAAGGCCAATTTTGCGATCCTTAGTTGACACATTAATGACCATAACTTCTATGGAGTCACCGACATTATATTTGCCAACTGGGGTGCTGACTTTTTCTTTACTTATCTCTGAAACGTGGACAAGTCCCTCAACCCCTTCCTCTAATTGTACAAAGACACCAAAGTCGGTGACGTTAGTAATCTTTCCTTCAACAGTGGTCCCGAGGGGGTATTTGTTTAAGGCTTCCTGCCAGGGATCTGGCTCAAGCTGCTTTACGCCCAGTGAAAAGCGTTCATTTTCACGATCAATTTTCAGCACCACTGCCTGGATGGTCTCGCCTTTGGCATATTTTTCCGTAGGATGTTTTATTCTTTCTGTCCAGGAAAGATCGGAAACATGAATCAGGCCGTCAATTCCTTCTTCTATACCTATGAAGATACCAAAGTCGGTAATATTTTTAATCTTACCTTCAATAATGGAACCGACAGGATAAGTCTCAGTAACAAGATCCCAGGGATTGGTCTGGAGTTGCTTCATTCCAAGAGAGATGCGCTTGGTTTCTTTTTCAATGTTCAGGACCATTACTTCGACTTCGTCCCCAACAGAAACAAGCTTGGACGGATGCCGCGGCTTTTTGGACCAGGACATTTCAGATATATGGATTAACCCTTCTACTCCTTCTTCAACTTCAACAAATACGCCATAATCGGTGATACTTACAACCTTGCCAACAGTTTTTGAACCGATGGGATAGCGCTCCATAACCGTTTCCCAAGGATCATCTTTCAGTTGCTTGACGCCAAGGGAAACTCTGTCAGAATCGCGGTCATATTTAAGTATTTTGACTTCAATATCATCGCCGACCTTATACAGTTTGGAAGGATGTGATACACGTCCCCAGGATAGATCGGTAATGTGGCAAAGGCCGTCCATGCCGCCGAGATCAATGAACAGGCCGTAATCTGTAATATTGGTTACCGTCCCCGTAACTTTCTGGTTTTCTTCCAGGGATGACCGCATGTCTTGTCGTTTCTGGGTGCGTTCAAGTTCCAGAATGGCTCGGCGGGAAATAACGACATTGTTTCTTTTCCGGTTGAACTTGAGAATTTTGAAATCAAACGTTTGACCGATCAATGCATCAAGGTCTTTTACCGGCCTTAGGTCGATTTGTGAATAAGGGAGAAAGGCGGGAACTCCAATGTCTACAGACATGCCACCTTTAACTCTGCTTTCTATCTTTCCTTCAATCGTGCCGTCATCAGTCTGAATTTTAGCAATTTCCTCCCAAACTTTAATACCTATTGCTTTTTCTCTTGAAAGCTGCAGCCCTCCTTCATCCTGTCTTTTCTCAACAAAGACTTCGAAGGTGTCTCCTATGTTAATTTCCGACAGTTCACCATCGGCGGTGAATTCGGAAACAGGAATATAGCTTTCTGCCTTGTCTCCGATATCTATTAAGACGTGGTCATCGACAAGGCTGACAACTGTGCCCATAAGCACGTCACCAACCTTGCTAACCGTCTTGTTTTCTTCCATTTCAAAAAGTTCAGCGAAGCTCATTTCGTCGGGATTTAGGCCGCCAGCTTCAGAGGCGGGTTGTTGTAATTTTTCGTCAGTCATTTACTTTTTTACCTTTTAAGTTAGTTAGTTGCTTGATTGCCTTTAGTTTCTGATTGAAAATGCTGGTGCAAAGTTAAAATTTACTTATATACCAAACGTTTCCAGCAAATACAAGAGTTTCTTACTCTCCTGCAACTTAAACATCCTCTTATACCTAAGAACATGAAAGCCTTTGATTTTATAATGTTTTTTCGGAAAGTTGTGCAATAGTCAATCGTAGGGAGTTTGGTCGAAGGAGTCCACGGTAATTATGTGAGTGCAAAAGGTTGGTGGTTCAGACTATAAAAGCTCATTGTATCCTGACGGGTCATGGACTATACTGCTCTCCCCTTTTATCGCCACGGCTATTATAAATAGTGCTTAACAGGAGGTTGTGCAATATGCGTGTGGCAATGTATTACAATAACCGTGATATCAGAGTGGTAAATCAGCCGGAACCAGCCATTAAGGCAGGAGAAATTCTGGTCAAAATTTTTGCTAGCGGAATTTGTGGAAGCGATGTAATGGAATGGTACCGTTTGGACAAGGTACCACTTGTGCTTGGACATGAAATTGCCGGAGAAGTGGCTGCTGTTGGCCCCGAAGTAAAGGAATTTCAGGTTGGAGATCGAATTGCTGCGACCCATCATGTACCATGTTTTACTTGTCACTACTGTCTGAACGGTCACGAGACAGCTTGTAATACACTACAGAAAAAAACCAGTTTTGACCCGGGCGGCTTCTGTGAATTTGCTAGGCTGCCTTCGATAAATGTCCAACGGGGTACATGGAAACTCTCGGAAGCCATTAGCTTTGACGAGGCCACATTTGTTGAACCCCTTGCCTGTGTGATAAGGGGGCAGCGGCGTGCGGGTATTCAGCCTGGCAAGAGTGTCCTTGTGTTGGGGTGTGGAATATCCGGAATTCTTCATATCCATCTTGCTGCTGTCACAGGGGCCGGGCTTATAGTTGCTACTGACATAAACGATTATCGGCTTTCAGCAGCAAAGCGTCTCGGAGCAGATGAAATTCTGAGGGCTGATCAAGATGTTCCGGCTTTTTTTGAAAAGATAAACAACGGTAGCAAGGCTGATGTGGTAATAGTTTGCACTTCTGCAACTAAAGTATTTGAACAGGCAATGAGCTCGGTTGCCCGCGGTGGTTCTATTTTACTGTTTGCCCCTACGAATCCGGGAATAACCATACCAGTCTCCATCAATGAGTTGTTTTGGAGAAGAGATGTTACTATGACTACAACCTATGCCGGAAGCCCTGCTGACTGCGTAACAGCGCTAGAGTTGATACAAAGGAAAAGGCTCAACTTAAGTGAAATGATCACCCATTCCTTTGGCCTCGAAAATGTGACTGAAGGGTTTCGTCTTGTAGCTGAGGCATCCGAGTCTTTAAAGGTTATAATCAGGCCACAGGAATAAAGGTGAATTCAAATTTTTCGGGAAGATCAAGATTACAGAACAAATATGGAATTGCTTCTAGAAAGAAAAAACAATAAGGAGGTATAAAATGCCTGAAGAGGATAAAGAAGGAAAGGATTTTTGCCTGGAAGTACCGGTAAAAAACAACGGCTTTTTTCTAAAAGGCTCGAACTCGCTTGATTGGGGAATGAAGAACAGGTTGGCACGGATATTCAATCCGGAATCTGGCCGAACAGTTATGCTGGCCATTGATCACGGGTATTTTCAAGGACCAACAACCGGATTGGAGCGAATCGATGTTAAAATCCTGCCATTTGCACCCTTTGCCGATACCCTGATGCTCACGCGCGGCATTCTCCGTTCACAGGTTCCTCCTTCATATACCAAGAGCATTGTTTTGCGGGCTAGCGGCGGCCCAAGCATTTTAAAAGAACTTTCCAACGAGCAGATAGCGATGGATATGGAAGATGCTTTGCGCCTTAATGCCTGTGCGCTAGCTGTACAGGTTTTTATCGGTGGTGAATACGAAACCCAGTCCGTGCATAATATGACCAGGTTGATAGATATGGGAATGCGATATGGTATGCCGGTTCTTGCAGTTACCGCAGTAGGCAAGGACATGGCTCGTGATGCAAGATATTTTCGCCTGGCATGCAGAATCTGTGCAGAGCTTGGGGCCGCATATGTGAAAACATATTATATCCCAGATGGTTTTGAGACAGTGACGGCTAGCTGTCCGGTTCCCATTGTCATGGCAGGCGGAAAGAAAATTCCTGAAATCGATGCGCTTACAATGGCTTATAATGCTGTTCAACAGGGTGCATCCGGTGTGGATATGGGGCGTAATATTTTCCAGTCTGAATCACCCGAGGCAATGATTCGGGCGGTGGGTGCAGTTGTCCATGAAGATCTTACACCTCAGCAGGCGCATGAAATGTATCTGGATTTGAAGAGCAAACCTGGGTAAATATCCGAGAAAATGACGGACCTGGCCTAGCAGTGACTTTTTAAAGGAATCCTTTGTAGGCGGATATTTGGTAGGGGATCATGCAGGTAACTCATCCAGAAAACGATCGCCATGGAGTTTATATGCTTTTTCTACCAGTTTCTTCAATTGTTTTCGTATATTAGGCAGTGGAATAAGGGGGGGGATTGTCGGTAAGAACTGTTCAACGGGTTCAGGAGGCTCTAGGCGCATTTTTTTATCAAAAGAATCGGTGAGCCCAGCTTCAATACATCTCGGTAAACTTTCATCGGATCCGCATGCATCCAAATTGCGGAGAAATCCCATAATATTGCCGATATCATTTTTTTTATAGAACAGTTTTATCTCTGCATCAATAGTATCATAGCTTTCTTGGAGTTCTAAAAGGCTTTCCCGATACTGTTCAACATGAATTACCAGACGTTCATAGCAATCCATGAGAAGGTTTTTAAAACGTCCTGATTTGGTGAGACCTTTCTTGGGGATTTTATCAAAAACCCTATCCCTGATAGTTGGCGATTCGGTGAGATAAGGATCGTAGTATAATTTCTCTTCCCAGCCGGTGAGATTGATAAATTCCTGGATCAGATTCTCATCCTGCAGAAGAATGTAAATACGGACAAGCTCAAAGCATATTCTCTTTTCAAGGATCCGCGAGTGTTGCTTGACCTTTTCCTTCAAATCCAGCTTATCTTCTTCTATAAGCTTGCGAAACCCAAAATATCGATCTGCTATTTCTTTTTTGATTTCATATGCCAGGGCTTTTTCGATTGTTGGTTCCATGCATTTTTTCTCTGGTATTAGAGAAGGTTGAAGGAGTATATGTGTTTCTGTTCCAACAGCGTTATAAGTTCAATTTTGAAAAAAACTACCATGCCAGTAAAGCCTTTTTTCTTGACTCAAAAAGTGGGCTCATTATGCTATTCTGGTATTTGCTGACAATCTGCTTTAGATATACTTCGACCGCCTTTGTGAAAAGTGACTATCATCCGGGCAGTTAGTGAAGAATTCCGGTTTGCTTACTCTTCTTTTTTCGATTCGTTTCAGCATACCATACAACCGGGGTATTTTAAATACACCTTTCAGCATATTGGTATTTCTCTTTGTCATGTAAAGCGGTTATTTTAAACAGGATCAACTGAATCGAGTTTCTGCTGTTTCTGAAATATTAGAGACACTTGCACTATAGCATTTAAGAAGCAGTGGTTAAATTATTTGTGGGATACATTTTATGGTTGCTTCACGATATCAACAGAATACGGCGCGTACAGTTAAAGAGGCAGCTCAGATTGTAGATATTATAGGTGAGTGTGTTGCCCTTAAGCGGGCTGGAGTTAACCTGAAAGGATTATGCCCATTTCACGCTGAAAAAACCCCATCCTTTATTGTAAGTCCGGAGCGTCAAACTTTTCATTGCTTTGGTTGCGGTGAAGGTGGTGACGTATTCAATTTTATCATGCTTTATTATCGGCTGAGTTTTCCAGAAGCTCTTAAGCAGCTAGCTGAGCGTTACCACATCCAGCTGCCGGAGACCAATTTTTCAAAAGGCGATACGGCCAGGTCCAAAACGCGACAAAAACTATTTTACATCAATGAAAAGGCAGCAACTGTTTATCATAAGTTTCTTCTGCAGGATCCTTCAGCGGAAAAGGCACGAGTATATTTGATAGATAGGGGCATTACAAAAGAAATCACTAAACAATATATGCTTGGCTATGCACCCGACCAATGGGATTTTCTGATAAAAAAAAGTTTGCAGTATTCCATAAAGGTTCAGGACATGGATGAGGCCGGTCTGGTAATCAAAAAGGACCGGGGAGGGTATTATGATCGTTTTCGTAATAGAATCCTATTTCCCATTCATGACTTAACAGGAAAGGTATCTGGTTTTGGCGGTCGTATTCTTGGCCAGGGTGAACCGAAATATTTGAACTCTCCCGAAACGCCTATTTATAATAAAAGTCGTACATTATTCGGGCTTTATCATCATCGAGACAACATCCGGCAGACTAAACGCGCGGTGCTTGTTGAAGGGAATTTTGATCTCATTTCACTGGCTATGCATGGTATCAGCTATGTAGCCGCTCCCCTTGGTACTGCTGTTACTGCAGCACAGATCCGCATTTTAAAGGGGTATGCCGACGAAGTAATCTTGCTGTTTGACGGTGACTCAGCAGGTTTGAAAGCGGCACTTCGGGCGGTGCCAATCTTCCTTGCCGAACAAGTTCATGCACGGGTTGCGGTTCTACCTTCAGGACACGATCCAGATACGTACATTAGAGAATACGGCAAAGAAAGACTTGAAGAATTCCTGGAGAAATCTCTTCCTTTACCAGAATTTGTTTTCGATCGATTAGTGGAAATGCATGGCACCTCACTAGAAGGAAAAGGAAGAATTCTTAAAGAGATTCAGCCGATCATACAGGCAATTGAGAATAATCCTTTGCAGCGCTCAGTGCTGGTTTCTCAGTTCAGCGAGCGTTTGGATTTAGATCCTAAACAGGTTTTAGAAGGTTTTGAGGCTGTAACCCGTCAGAACAGCAGACTAAAGAAACCCGGTAACATTGAAAAAAAAGATGTTTCAGGAAATAATTTTGCTTTACCTCGACAGCAAAGACAGCTACTTGAATTTCTAATCCTACATCCTACCTATCTGGAACGGTTTATTGAAGCCGGCATTGAAGATGTTCTTGTCGACCCATTTGCAAGTACAATAATAGATAACTTAAAAGGTCTTTTTGCGGCTGAAAAAAACATTGGGCCGGAAATGCTGCTTGATGTCCTTACTGAAGGACCTGAACGGTCGTTTGTCTCCAAACTGCTGATATCATCGCAAGTACATACTGATGCGGACCAGGAAAGTATGGACGAACAAATGGCTGCCGAACAGCTTAACTGGATAAAAAGAGCACGGCTTGAAAAAGAACTTGAAGGATTGACGCTTGAAATTACTCAGGCTTGTAATGATAAGAACGAAGCGCTGCAGCTTGAGTTGAGCCTGAAAAAAATAGCTCTGAATAGGGCCTTGAAGAGCGCTGATAAAGGTGACCGTGATTGAGCACATATAATCAGTATCTGCAAGAGTGGCTCATGCTGCATCTGGCACCGGGCCTAGGCCCCGGCTCTTGCCTTCGGTTAGTCGAACATTTTGGATGCCCCGGCAAGGTATTAGAGGCTGATGCTGCCGAGTTGGGCCGTGTCTCTGGTCTGCGCCGTGATGCCTTTAATACTCTTGTTATGCTGGATCATAAAGCCATAGCAGAGAAAGCAAAAGATGAGGTCAGGAAAGCAAGGGAAAATGGTTCTTATATAATTACCTTAGATGATAATGAATATCCCTCAATGCTTCGGATGATACATCAACCTCCCCTGGTTCTTTATGTGAAAGGCTCGATCGAGGTACTTCATTCCCCGTCTTTGGGAGTGGTCGGATCGAGAGCCGCCACAAGTTATGGAAAAGGTGTTGCTGGTCAGATGGCTTACAATTTGGTCCGTCAGGGTATAACAGTTGTCAGCGGCCTTGCACTTGGTGTTGATGCTGAAGCACATCGTGGAGCAATTAATGGAGGAGGAAAAACAATTGGTGTGCTGGGATGCGGTCTGGATATTGTATATCCTCAAGGAAATAAGAAATTATTTGAGAAAATTCCGGGAACAGGCGCCATTATCAGCGAATACCCTTTCGGTTCCAAACCGGATGCATTCAGGTTTCCTGCCCGTAACAGGATAATTAGCGGTCTGTCAATGGGAGTACTTATTGTCGAAGCCTCCGGTCGCTCCGGCTCTTTGATTACTGCAAATCATGCACTGGAACAAGGTCGAGAAGTGTTTGCCATCCCTGGACGGGTAGATTCCGTTAAGAGTGCAGGCACCCACCGTCTTCTCCAGCAGGGGGCTAAACTTGTTCACTCGATCAACGATATAATGGAAGAATTACCCAATGACATGCTACCCGTCTCAAACTTTATTAACAATGAAAAGGCCAGAAAAGACAAAAAGGCTCTACCCACGATTAAATTGAGTTCCACTGAAGAAACGCTTTATTCCTGTCTTGAAATATATCCAGCAAATATTGATGAAATAATTCACTGCACAAACCTTCCTGCCCAAAAAGTTAACGAGCTTCTTCTTCTACTTGAATTAAAGGGATTAGTAGAAGCATTGCCCGGTAAATGCTTCAAGAGAATATAGTGAGTGTCCATCCGGAAACGCTTTTCTTGCGGATGGTTACAATTGATTGTTTCCGGATGGAAATTAGTTAGTTCCTATCCGGAAAGTAATTCCATTCCGGATGGTGGAACTAGTTGTTTCTAATTCAGAAACCAGTTAGTCCCACAGCAAATACACTTTCCTTATACTGGCAAGAAAATTGATGTATAGCGACCAGAATATCATCAGGTTGCAAGAGGGATTACCGCAAATTAGTGCTCCTGAGCAAGTGTAACTATATGAAAGGGAAAAACAAGTTGAATAAAAACGCCTTTGAACGCTGGACGATTGAAAACTCCCAGGATTTATATGGGATTCAGAATTGGGGGGCTGGCTACTTTGATATAAGCAAGAAAGGTCATGTAGTCATTACCCCGTTTCCTGGGAATAAAACTGTGGCTATCAGCCTGATGAATATCATTTCAGGAATTAATGAACGTGGATTGAACATGCCTGTTCTGCTCCGAATTCAAAACGTTCTGGACTCCCAGTTAACGCTTCTGCACAACAGCTTCAATTCCGCAATTAACGAGTTTGGATATCAGGGAAAATTCAGGGGAGTGTACCCGATTAAAGTAAACCAACAGCAGCAGGTTCTTGAAGAGGTTGCCCAGTTTGGTTCCCGCTATCATCATGGATTCGAAGCCGGCAGCAAAGCGGAGCTGATAGCCGCCTTGTCACAACTGCAAGATGAAGAAGCGTGCCTAGTTTGCAATGGCTATAAAGATGAAGAGTTTGTCGATCTGGGGCTTTATGCTTGTAAAATGGGATACAAATGTTTTTTTGTCATTGAATCGCCAACAGAGCTTCAATTAATCCTTGAACGGGGTGAAAAGCATAGCATCAGACCAATGATCGGTGTAAGGGCAAAACTGTCAAGCAAGGCAGGGGGCCACTGGACCGAGTCAGGAGGTGACAAGTCAATTTTCGGGTTAAACTCAACCCAGATAATTGATGTAGTGGATAAATTGAAAGAAAAAGGAATGCTGGACTGTTTACAGCTACTCCACTACCATCTCGGTTCACAGATTCCCAATATAAGGGATATCAGGGCTGCCGCTTTGGAGGCTTGCCGGATATACACGGAATTGGTGGATGAAGGGGCGGCCATGGGATATCTTGATCTTGGAGGAGGATTAGCAGTTGATTATGACGGGTCTCATACGAACTATACAAACAGCCGGAATTATTCCACAGATGAATATTGTGCCGATGTCATTGAGACCATTATAGCTACCCTTGAAGGCAAAGATATCGAGCATCCAACAATAATTACCGAGTCGGGTCGAGCGACGGTGGCTTACTATTCAGTATTGCTTTTCAATATTCTGGATGTGAGCCGATTTGATACAATGCCGATCCCGGAATCGCTGCCATTAGACACGCCCGATGTTATTGGTAACATGCTGGAGGTGCTTAAGGTTTTATCCATTAGAAATCTGCAGGAGTGTTTGAATGATGCTATTTATTATCGGGATCAAATCCATCAGCTTTTTAAGCATGGCAATATTTCTCTGCGGCAGAGATCACTGGGTGAGTCCATTTTCTGGGATGTTGTCCAGAACATAGCCGCTTTAGTCAAAGAGCTGAAGCACGTTCCTCCTGATCTTGCCGATATCGAATCTGCCCTGTCAGATACATATTACGGCAACTTCAGTGTATTTCAGTCTCTGCCTGATGCCTGGGCCATTGGTCATCTATTCCCTGTTATGCCGATACACCGTTTAAAAGAAGAGCCTCTAAGACAGGCGATTCTTGCAGATATAACCTGTGACTGCGATGGCAAGATAGACCGGTTTATAGATCTACATGGTGATCGAAAATCTCTACCTTTGCATGAGTTGAAAGATTCTGAAGAGTATTACCTCGGTGCTTTTCTGGTTGGAGCATACCAGGAAACCCTTGGTGACCTTCATAATCTGTTCGGAGATACCAATGTAGTAACAATTCGGATTACCGAAGAAGGTGATTATGATCTGGTGCGGGAAATTGAAGGAGATTCTGTCGCAGATGTGCTTTCTTATGTGGAGTTTGATCCTAAATCCATGGTAGTTCAATTTCGAGAAAAAGCTGAACAGGCAGTTCGCAAAGGCAGAATTGCTGCCAGGGAAAGGCGAAAAATCATGAAGGCGTTTGAGGCAGGCCTTCGGGGGTATACGTATTATGAGAAATAATACGTAATGACTTCGTACAAAGTGGCCAGGTATTGTATTAGGTTAGATTATTTTATAAAAATTGTGTTCTATAAGGTTGTCATTATTCAGTATTTTCGTATTCTGTATGTGAATTCTTTCGAAGTTTCAATTAAGTCGTTATATGCATAGCCACATCAAATAAACGTCTTTTGCAAACTTGAATGCACGATTCATTATAAATAGACACGGGAAAAGAAAATCATGTCTAGAGTTTTAATTATAGGTGCCGGTGGGGTCGGCCATGGGGTCGGCCAGGTTGTTGCCCATAAATGTTCCCAGGTGCCGGAAGTATTTACCGACATCTGTCTTGCCAGCCGAACGCCTGCCAAATGTGACATGATAGCGACCCAACTGCAAAAAAATATACGAACTGCCCGTGTGAATGCGGACAATGTTCCTGAACTGGTGTCGCTGATTAATGATTTCAAGCCTGATTTGGTTATTAATGTAGCCCTTCCCTATCAGGATCTACATATTATGGACGCTTGTCTGGAAACCGGAGTTGATTATCTTGACACGGCAAACTATGAGCCCCCGGATGAGGCGAGATTCTGCTATAAGTGGCAGTGGGATTATGATCAACGCTTTAAGGAAAAGGGAATAATGGCTTTACTGGGAAGCGGCTTTGATCCTGGAGTTACAAATGTCTTCTGTGCTTGGGCTGAGAAAAATCACTTCGACGAAATTCACGAAATCGATATCATCGACTGTAATGCTGGCGATCACGGTCAGCCGTTTGCCACCAATTTTAATCCGGAAATAAATATCAGAGAAGTAACCGCAAAAGGGAGATATTATGACAATGGTGCCTGGTTGGAAACCGAACCATTGTCAGTTTCAAAAGTTTTTGATTTTCCTGAATCCATCGGGCCACGGAAAATATATCTTATGTATCATGAAGAATTGGAATCACTTACAAAGAATATAAAGGGGATAAAGAAAGCCCGATTCTGGATGACATTTTCTGATAATTATCTGAAGCATCTGCAGGTGTTGGAAAATGTGGGAATGACCAGGATCGATCCGGTACTGTATAATGGAAGAGAAATTGTGCCACTGAAGTTTTTAAAAGCCCTTTTGCCGGATCCTGCATCTCTAGGTCCGGTTACCAAGGGCAAAACCTGCATAGGTTGTATGATAAAGGGCATCAAAGGCGGCAAAGAAAAGAATTATTATGTCTACAATATCTGCGATCATGAAAGTTGTTATCGTGAAGTACAATCGCAGGCCATCTCTTACACAACCGGTGTTCCGGCAATGATTGGCGGACTTTTGATGCTTACACAAGTCTGGAAAGGGCAAGGGGTGTTTAATATGGAACAACTGGACCCGACCCCTTTCATGGAAGAACTCAAGCAACATGGACTTCCGTGGACAGAGGTTATTCTGTGAGTCTGAACCTTGATCAGGTGCCAACCCCCTGTTTTGTGATAGATGAAGAGGCAGTTAAAAGAAATCTGCATATACTTGCCCAGGTAAAAAAGCGGACCGGCTGCCGAATTCTACTGGCTTTAAAAGCATTTTCCATGTTCAGTTTGTTCCCTCTAATAGGAAAGACGCTGGACGGAGTCTGTGCGAGTTCCTCCCATGAAGCCAGGTTGGGAAGGGAGGAATTCGGTGGTGAAGTCCATGTTTTTGCTGCGGCATATAGCGAACAAGATATAAAAGAGCTTATTTCCACTGCCGATTATCTTCTGTTCAATTCTTTTTCCCAATGGAAATGCTTCCGGCCTTTAGTAACAGGGGCCAACCGTGCATTATCCTGTGGCATCCGCGTCAATCCCGAGCAGTCCGAAGCACCGGTTGCACTCTATGACCCATGCTGTCCCGGGTCAAGGCTTGGGGTTAAAAAGAAAAACTTTATTGAGAGAGAATTGACGGGTATTTCAGGCCTTCATTTTCACACTCTCTGTGAACAGAATGCTGATGCCCTTGCCAGGACATTGAATGCTTTTGAGGAAAACTTCGGCGGGTATCTTGACCAATTTGACTGGGTAAATTTCGGGGGCGGTCATCACATTACCAGACCTGACTATGATTTGGATCTTCTTTGCGAATTGATTTTATATTTTAAAGAGAAATACAATATCACAGTGTATCTAGAACCCGGTGAAGCCGTTGTTCTGAACTCTGGTATCCTGGTTGCTTCGGTGCTTGACATTATAGATGTCGACATCAAAACAGCCATTCTAGATACCTCAGCTGCCGCCCATATGCCGGACGTGCTTGAAATGCCGTACCGACCTGATGTGCAAGGTGCAGATCAACCAGGAGCGTTCCCAAACACTTACAGGCTAGCAGGCCATTCCTGCCTGGCTGGTGATGTTATGGGAGAGTATTCATTCCAAAATCCACTCACTCCAGGCGATAAAGTGGCTTTCTTGGATATGGCCCATTATACCATGGTAAAAACGACCACTTTCAATGGGTTACAATTGCCGGCAATTGCTGTTTACCGGGAAAAGGATGACCATTTGGAGGTTATACGTAGGTTCGGGTATGAAGATTTTAAAACCAGGCTTTCATGATGGAGCAAAGGCTGGAGGAGATGTAATTACAGGTATGAATAAGGAGAGATATGTAAGTTTTCTGGAGTCGGAGTTAAAGTCAAAATCAAAGGAAGATTCTCTCTTCCATATAATTCCTGCCCCTTACGAAGCAAGCGTTTCCTATGGAAAAGGCGCTGCGAAAGGTCCATCAGCAATCCTTGAGGCATCGCAACACTTAGAATTATTTGATGGGGTCAGCATACCCGCGGAGCATGGCATCTATACACATCATCCTATAGCTTGTCACGGCAAGCCGGAAAAGATTTTACAGGAGTTAGCAAGCTGTGTTTCTCAAATACTGGTTTTGAATAAAATACCGATAGTATTGGGCGGTGAACATACTGTGACCCTCGGTGCTTTGCAGGCAATAAAAAAAGAGTATAAAAGGTTCGGGGTGATTCAATTCGATGCCCACGCTGATTTACGGAATACATATGAAGGAAACCCATTCAGCCATGCATGTGTGATGCAACGTATACTGGACCTGGGTCTGCCTGTTTATCAAATTGGCGTGAGAAGCCTATCCAATGAGGAAGCTGTTCTGAGAAGTGAAAAAAAAATAGGCCATCTTGATGCGGTAACCATATTTTCGCAAAGCATACCGGAGACAATACTACCTGATGATTTTCCCTCAGATATATATATCACAATTGATGTGGACGTGTTCGATCCATCCTTAATCCCCTCCACCGGCACACCTGAACCTGGCGGTCTAAACTGGTATCAGACAATGCAGCTTCTGACTGCCATAATTTGTGGCAGAAATGTAATTGGGTTTGACATTGTGGAACTGGCACCCATTTCTCAAATGCATGCTCCTGACTATACAATAGCCCGGCTTCTTTATAATTTTCTAGGAGTGATTACCAGGAATTTCGGGGATTAATTGTCTGGGATGAAATTATATTATGAATCGTAATATAGCTATTTTAAGTATTTGCCAAGCTTTCGGTATGGCTGGAGCCCCAGTAATTGTTCTGTTGGGTGGTATTATCGGTGCTGAGCTTTCTCCCAACCCTTCCTGGGTAACGCTGCCAATTGCCGTGATGGTAATCGGCGGTGCTGTATTCAGTGTTCCTGCCGCCCTTTTTATGCAGAAAGTAGGCAGGAGAACCGGGTTTATTGTCGGTTCATGTATTGCTGCCATTTCTTCATTTGGAGCAGGATATGCCATCGCATCCTCCAGTTTTGCACTCTTCTGCCTTTCGACTTTAGGGATTGGTGGGAATATGGCCTTTGTCCAGCAATACCGATTTGCGGCAGCGGAAAGCGTCGATAAAGCCCATGTTGGAAGAGCTGTTTCATTTGTGCTGGTTGGTGGAATCTTTGCCGCCTTTCTGGGCCCAGAACTTGCGAAGATTTTTAAGGATAGCCTAAAATATGGGTCCTATAGCGGATCTTTTGCTGCGCTGACGCTGGTTTTTATTTTAAACGGCTTTGTTCTGTCTTTCCTTCGTGTTCCGCCGATCAATGGTTCTGTTTCAGGCAACCAAAGGCCGCTAAAAAAAATAATTTCACAAAAAATATTTTTCGCGGCGGTCATGGCAGGATTGGTTGCATATGGTGTCATGACCTTTATTATGACTGCAACCCCAGTAAGTATGCATGTGCTTGAAGGTTTCTCTTTAAGTGAGACTAAATGGGTAATTCAGAGCCATATAATGGCAATGTTTATCCCATCGCTTTTCAGTGGTGCACTGATTGATCGTTTTGGTTTACTTAGAATAATGATTGCCGGTGTCTTTCTTATGGCCCTCTGTGCAGGTATTACATTAATTAACCGACATTTTATCCATTATTGGGGTGGATTGGTGCTACTTGGAGTAGGCTGGAATTTTTTATTTGTGGGAGGGACGACGTTGCTTACCAGAACTTACAACTCTGCTGAGCGCTTCAAGGTTCAGGCAATTAATGATGTTTCAATCTATGGTTTTCAGGCCGCAGCCTCACTTTCTGCAGGTGCAGTAATATTCCGATATGGTTGGGAAACGGTAAATATCATCGCTTTGCCACTATTGTTTATTATGCTGGTTGTGCTTCTGCGCATACGGCGCTTTTTATAAAAGAAACAGTCATCTGTGCCCCAAGGATATTCCAAATTGTTTGTCTGGAACATTTAATAATTATTTCGTCACGACACTAGGCCAATTTTTGTCAGCCTGAAGGATATTTGCTTCCATTTCCTTTTCCCACATGGCCTGTATTTTTTTGTTAAGATTGAGAAATAGTTTCCCTTCGACAATCTTCCATGATTGGGGATCAATATCAGCCGTGGTCCCACGACTTACAGCGTATGCTCAGTAACCTCCGTATTTTGGGATGTATTTGTCAGGGTTTGCTATGAACAGATCGCGGTTCTCCGAACTTGCAAACAGCCATCTTGCTCCTTGCCAGTCATGAGAATATATTTCTTTTCCTTCTTTTGGCCCTCCGTTTGTAAAATAGGCAACCGGGTCATATCCTTTTATGGCTACCCCATTAGAATCAACATTGATCAGTGATGTATGGCCTGAGCAGGAAGAGAGGAAAAGCGAAATTGAAAGAAGAATAAATACCGGTTTGCACATTCTGTTAAATGTTTGTTTCATTATTCAACCCTCTGGTAGAATGTTTTTAGTGTCATCATTCATTCTATTGACATTTAAATGGACTCTTAAGTAATTATCTAGATCAAAATAATATATAATTTGATCATGAAGTCCACTAAAGGCTAGTGTGTAGATAAAGAGTATTGGTTGTTGAGCCTGTTTTATTCCGATTTCACAGGATGGTATTGATTTATATTTTAGCTGACAGCACAAGTATTATATATTACTTCTTTTTATGCTCATTATTAAATAAAAAATCACGGGAACATCATGACAGACCTGTTTTTAAGAAGGGTTGGTACTGGCCAAGAGTATAAAGTAACAGATAGGATTACAATTGGTCGATACAGAGACAATGACATTGTGTTAGAATCCAAGCAGGTCTCCAGATATCATTGTACTGTAAATAAAGATGGTAATGAAATAATTGTCAGGGATCTCAATTCTTCAAACGGCATATTGATAAATGGTAAGCAAGTAAAGGACACTCAGGTCTCAACAGGTGATAATCTACAAATTGGCACAGAAAAATTTATTTTTACAACTTCTGAAGAAAAAAAAGAGAAGAGACCTGGCAGGCAACGATTTAAAAGCATAATAATGGATCCTTTTTTCAGAAAAAAAATCTCTGGAATAAAAATTATTTCGGAGAAAGATCCTACCCAAACCTATTATTTCAAGTCTAATTCAGTGCATACAATTGGCCGGCTTTCGTTCTGCAGCATCCCAATCAATGACCTCTATGTATCCAGAAACAATACTACAATTGAAGTTAGAGAACATCATGTTGCAATATCAGATACGAATAGCAAAAATGGGACATACTTAAATAAGAAACGTATTCTTCGTGAAGAGTTGAAAGAAGGTGATTCAATCAATATTGCCGGACGTTTCAACTTCACAGTCAGTTTTGAATATGAAAGCAAGAAAAGTCTACGCACTGTTAAAGACGTTGAGAATTTTTGTTTTTTTGATGTTCTTCATGAGTTGGATACCTTACATGATTTATTTAAATCTAAATTTAATCTGCAGGTTTTACTGGAAGTAGAGCGGCAGGCACAAATTTTCTGTAATGAATTGGAGAATGTCTCGTCTTCCAAACTCAAGGGTACAGTTCTTTGCGATGAACTGAAAAAATTCCTGAGGCTATTGTCCGGCGCGCAAATAATAGTTGATTATGGCTACCAGAATAGCGATGAAAGTGAAAATGACCTTTCACAGGCCGTGAGTCCTGAGGTGTTGAACCATCTTGAGTCTATGCTCCTGCAGAGATTCAATCATCAGATTTTATATTTTGAGGCAGGGTTTTTGGAAATTCCGAATGATGCTGAAATAAATGGTTTTTTAATAAGTTTTGACAAGGAATTCAGCCTTCTTCTCCTTGGAGTGCCGCTGGAAAATATTTTATACCTCGTATATGCATCAATGTGGTTATCTCGAATACGGTCTACCATATGAACCGGCAGTTCAGTTTTATAATTGAAACAGTAGCCTTTTTATCATGTATCCTTCTTGTTGGATATGTGCAGGGAAATACTGCATATATTGGTTACAATTTGCATCCATTTTATGTTGTTATCCTCTTAATAACAATGCGTTATGGATATGTGAAGGGTTTATATTCATCTCTGATTGCAGGAGGATTGTATTTATTTTTTTATTTTATCAGCGTGGATAAAACTTTCTTGGCAGGTATCCGGGAGCATGGATATTTCCCTATTGCTTTTGTTGCTTTTGGTATGTTCGTTGGTTTGCTGGCAGAGTTGGACAAAAAGAAGATTAGTAGTTTGGGTGGAACTATAGCTAAATTGAATGAGAGATTGTCTCGCAGAGAAGAAGAAACACTACAGATTTTATCCATTAACGCTCATCTCTCAGATCAGCTGGCAACTTCAGAAAAGACTTTCAATATACTGTTTCAGCAGACAAAAAATTTTTACAGTGAAGATATTGTGCAGGCTTACAAAGCCGCATATACAATTCTTAAGCAAACGATTAAGGCTACCAAAGCTTATTGCTTTTCAATTGAGGGAAATGATTTCAGGCTTGTATGTCCAATGGAGAATGAAGGGGATGGGCAGGTTTTTCTTAGGAATAATAGAGAGAAGATTGAGGAAATAAGAAAAAAACATGAGTGCATCCGGATTGAGACATTGGGCGATGATGAAATTTCCGACATGACGCCGGTTCTTTTAGGCCCTATTATTCATTACGATACAGATACTATTTATGGGTTATTGGCAATCGAGGAAATAGACTTTCTCGATTACAATGAAAACACCTTTCTTACATTCAAAAACCTTTGCAAATGGTTAGGTGACATCCTCTATTTTAGAACAAACCAGCTAGCTCCAATAACACCTTCTGCAAAGCTGGACATAAAATTTAACTTCCTTGTTGAATATGGAGCCCCCAGGGCAACAATTCATAAGATTGTGGAAGATTGCCTACTAAATTAATTATTTGTTCTCCAAAGGAAATCGAGAAATGGATAAAGGAAGACGCACGTTTTTTATTCTGCTTTTTATCATCGGCCTCCTTGATCTTTGCCTGTGGGGTGTCATTATTGTCGAACCCGGTTTCGTTATTTCTCCTTCCATATTTCTACTCTATCGGTTTGTTTTTATTGCATCTCTGTTTTTTATTATACTGTACAAGTCAGACTTACACATCCTGCATACTTTTTGGGTAGCATTGCTTTTTGCATTTTTCAGTGTTTTTGTTCTGTTAGGCATGTTTATACTGTATAGAAAACATGAGGAATATAATTTTCAGACCGGTCTGCTCTATCATATCGACAAGGAAGAAGGTGAGAATATAGAAGAACTCGAGAACTTGAAAACACTTTTTAACCTTGAAGAGTTACGCAGAGTCGCACCGTTAGTGGACGGGATGACATCAGAGAGCAAAGATGACAGAGTAGCAGCAATTCAGGCAATGGAGCAGATTACCGATTCTGTCCGTATAAGGGATGCATTGCTGTATGCCAGAAAAGATCCTCACAAAGAAGTTCAATATTTTGCAAATGATGCACTTAAGAAAATTAATGATGCATACATGGAGAAAATAAAGCATTTTCAAAATGTTATAAACAACACCTCTGATCCTCCTCAGGAGAAATATATTGAACTTGCTGATTGTTATGCTGCAGTAGCAAAAGCAGGTATAGATCATCCTGTTCTGTTGAAATTTTATTTCCAGGAGGCCATAAATTATTATCAGTATGTCCTTGATAATTTGAATATGCAAAATAATGTAATGGATCATGGTTTATCGATCTGGAATAATGTCCTACCTAAATTAATATCAGCATTGTATTACAATGGGGACTATGAGTCGTGTTTGGATTATTGTGAGATAGCTTTAAAAGAGGAGGATTTAAGACCTCTATGTGGTCTATATAAGGCGAGATGTCTCTTTAAGATGAAGAAATTATCAAGTCTCAAGAATTTTGCTCGTGAAACAGAAGATTTGAGAATTACTTCAATCGATAACTTTTTGGCTTTAACAGAATTACCTCATGGATGATGTCTGTTTTATTCTGGAGGGTACATATCCGTTCGTAAAAGGTGGTGTTTCTTCATGGACCCATCAACTTATCGAAGCTCTTCCGGATATGTCTTTTTCCCTCGTAACTCTTTCACCTACTGTCGGCCCACCAAAAAAGTACAACTATCCGGTTCCTGACAACATTACAACGTTGGTTGAATGTTTTCTTTATAATGTGAACATTACTAAACAACCTTGTCCCCATGAAAAAGACAAAGTTTTTTTCTGGGAGTCTTTCTCACGCTTCCTTGAAGGTGAGGGAGGTAGCTATCTGCCTCATTTTGAAAAAATGGTATCGCTGTTGACAGATCCGGCCTTGAGGGCTGTTAACAGCCATGATGTAATTTATTCTAAAGAGTCACAGCAGTTGGTAGAAGCTTTATATGATTCAGCAAAAAGTACCTGTCCCTTCTTTGATTTTTTTTGGACATGGCGTTCCATGCTCATTGTATTCCTGCAGGCACTTAACGTAGAAATACCTCCGGCCAGAGTGTATCATTCTGTTTGTACAGGGTATGCCGGTCTTGTGGCCGCAGTTGCAAAAATCAAAAACAATCGCCCTTTAATATTGACAGAGCACGGGATATACACCAAGGAAAGGCAGATTGAAATAAATCAGGCAGATTGGATACCCCACAAAGAGCGCAGCAGGGTTTACATTGACACATCTCAAGGGGCAATCAAAGACTTGTGGCTAGACAATTTTATGCGCTTGGGGCAATTGACTTATGAGAGTTCTGATATCATCCTTACCTTGTATTCAGGTAACAAAGAATTGGAAGTTGAATTTGGCGCAGATCCTGAAAAAATTGAAATAATTCCAAATGGTGTTGAATTGGAAAAGTACTCACCGCAGCGTATTCTGATTCAGAAAAGGCTTAATGGACTAGACCCTCAGAGAGATATACGCAGAATCGGTCTTGTAGGCAGAGTAGTTCCTATAAAGGATATTAAAATGTTTATCAAGGTGAGTAAAATTGTCTCAAACATTATGCCGAATGCATTGTTTCAGGTTATCGGTCCGACGGAAGAGGACGAGGAATACCTGCAAGAATGCCTGGATTTGATCGAATTATTGGGAGTTAAATCCAACTGTGAACTCACAGGTCCCCAGGATCTGGTCCGGGAAAAGACCTATGCCATACTGGACATTATGGCCTTGACCAGTATCAGTGAAGGGCAACCACTTACCATGCTCGAGGCACTCTGTGTGGGTGTGCCTTGTGTGGCAACAGATGTAGGTTCATGTGGTGAGTTAATTAATGGGCGCACTGAAAAGGATCGCGCACTTGGTTCATGTGGATATGTTGTTTCAATAGGGAATGCCGAAGAGTTTGCCCAGGCATGTCTTTCAATTTTACAAAATCTCGAACTGCACAAGACAAAATCTCGAACTGCACAAGACAATGGTGGAAAATGGTTATAAACGCATTGACACCTATTACCGGCAGGATGATATTGTAAGGCAGTATAAGGAATTGTACATGAAATATTGATGAACTCGCAAAAAGTGACAATTGAGAGCATTTACCTTCGTATTTTCAATAAATTACAAGGTGTATCGGCGCCGGCGAGCAGTTTTTGCGAGGCTGACAAAGATTCAGGTGTAAAAACTCAGTTTAGATTTAATATGATGGTTGAAGATAAACAGTAAGAGTCATAAAAATCAGATGGTGTTAGCTGATTTTTATGTCTGTTTGAAAACTACAAGGGAAAACAGCAGCACCGAAAGTCAGATTTGGTAACCTGCACGTAACAAATACTGTTTTCTCTTTTTATATTGAGTAGTTCCCTGCCCCGAACCCGAACCGTTCAAGTGATGCTCCCATGAAAAAATTGGCCCCTCTGACACTATGTTTGTTTCTCACAGGCTGTGCCGCACACTCAGGCGTTGTCCCGATTGGCCAAGATATATTCATGATTTCTCTGGGGGATGCTACAGGTTTTTCTGGTTTAGACACGCTGAAGACTGATGCTTCCCAAGAGGCAAATCAATATTGCATCAGCCAAAATAAGAATATTCATATTGTTAATACGACTGAATCCTCACCGCCTTATATTTTGGGCAACTTTCCAAGAGTAAAAATTCAGTTTATGTGTTTAGAGAAAACAGGTGCTGAGTTAACACGTCCTAATACGGGAAAGTCGTCTGACACAGTAATAGAAGTCAGGTAAAGATACGCATTGCACACCTGATAGATAATCGCCTGGTTACAGAATTTAAGGTTTTGGCATGCCAAGTTATGCTTTCAGAAAACGAAAAATTAGAGGAAATATAATGACTTCTGGTCGATCGTAAAATCTTGCTAAAACCAGCGTGAGAAGGAACGTGTGATAGATTGATGCCGTAACAACCAAGGGATCACGCAAATGATAAGTGTTGAGGGCGTTTCTATTTTACCCCAGAGGTTCTCGCAATGAACAAAAAACCAACTTATGAAGAACTGGAGCAAAGGATAAATGAGTTAGAGAAAAGTGGTCTTAAACTTCATTATCTTGAAGGGGAGTTACGGGAGAGTAGAAACCGATACCAAAGAAACGGGAGAGTAGAAACCGATACCAAAGAATGATTGAGGCAGTTACTAGTTACATTTTTTCGGTAAAGGTCGAAAAGTCGAATCCAGTTGAAACAATCCACAGACCTCCTTGCGAGGCTGTTACTGGTTACACCACGGAAGATTTTAGCATGAATCCCTATCTGTGGATTGAAATGGTTCCTGTTGAGGATCATCAGATCGTTAATGATCAGGCGGCGTGCATTTTATCGGGCGGCAAACCTCAGGCCATTGAGCATCGTATAAGGAAAAAAGACGGAACAATACGATGGGTAAGCAATACGCCGGTTCCTCATTATGACACCCAAGATAATCTCATCTCATATGACGGTTTAATTCTCGACATCACCGAACGTAAACAGCTGGAGGAGAAACTGCTTGCAGCATCAATTACTGATCATCTCACGGGCCTTCACAACAGACGGGGGCTTTTCATACTCGGTGACAACCTGTTAAAGATATTCAAAAGGCAGAACAAGGGACTTATTTTGCTTTATGTCGACATTGATGGCTTAAAGACGATTAATGATCAATTGGGGCACCAAGAAGGAGACAAGGCTATAGTCGATTGTGCAAATATACTCAAAGGAAATTATCGGGAGTCCGATATTATTGCCCGTATTGGCGGTGATGAATTCGTTGTTTTTCCTGCAGGAACTAAAGGCGATAACACCGAGACCATCATCTCTCGGCTGCAGAAAGCGGTAGAGTCTTTTAACTCCAAGAATAAAAGGACCTACAAATTGACTATTAGCTGCGGACTCGCTATATGCAGCCCCGAATCTAATTGCTCTATTGGTGAGTTACTAGATCAAGGGGACAAATCGATGTACGAACAGAAAAGGCAAAAACGGAAAGTCTAGATCAAGTAAGTAAGAGAGGGCAAGACCGTACTGCACTGCCGCTATGCGCTCCCTCATATAATGCTAGGCTTAGGCTGCGAGATGCACAATGCGGCTTGGTTTTTCTGCATCTGATCGTTGAAATTACTTGGGACTTTCGCAGATTGTGAGATAAAGATGAACATCATAAACCTGACAGAAAACCGGAAGGTTGCAAAATTATCGGTTTTGGCAAGCAACTATACTGTGTTTATGCCGAAAAATGTTGTGTGCATTGATAAAGTGTTAAATTGCCTTATATGAAAAAAACACCTAAGGAGGATACCACCATGAAAAACGTACTGATCGGATACTATAGCCGCACAGGGAGTACTGAGGAAATGGCAAAATATCTTGCTGAAGGTATTCGTATCAGCGGGAACAACGTTGATTTAAAAAAAATATCTGAGATCAAAAGTGAAAAGGATATGGATGGTTATGACGGTTTTATCTTTGGCTGTCCGACATATCATAAGGATATCACAGAGAACTTTAAAACGTTTCTTTTTTTAGCCCAAAAGGGCAGCCTTGCCGGCAAACTGGGTGGTGCTTTTGGTTCTTATACTCACAGCGGCGAATCACCGGGCATAATTTTTGACACTATGGAGCACGTATACAAGATGAGGATGACCGATTTAGGTCCATTCGGCCTTAAGGAGAGTATGATAAAATCAGCGGAAGGCAAGAAAGCTTGCCAGGATTATGGTCGTGATTTTGGGGGCAGACTTTGAGCCTATTATACTTAATGAATTCCTTTCTTTTTTTATAGATGTGCATGCTTCTTGGAATTCAAAATAACTGCTTAGCTCGACCCAGGAAATCATTTCTGAACAAGATAGCCAGCACGAAGGGCGGATGAATTTCCTGAGCTGGAGATGTCCAGATGTTGGTAAGTTATTGAGCCCACGAGACAACTCGTTTAGATATAAAATATATTAGAAGTCAAACAAAGAATCTGACTTTGTCCCCGTTCGCTAAATTATTGTTTTGATCATGAAATGGAAAAAATATTATTCTCTGCTTTTGTTTTTTTTCATGTGTTCGTCAGCTTTGGCACAGGAAAACACCGATCCTACGTCTATTACAAATAATAATCTCTCAAATGTTGAATCTTTGGCTGTTTCTGGCGATGAAACTCCATGGTCAATCATAAGTGATTCAGAGGGAATAAAAATATACAGAAAGGAAATCCCTGGCAGTGAAGTTTTTCCCCTGAAAGGGGTTACGATTCTTAATGCGCCAATCCTCAAGGTCTTGACCTTGATGCTCGATGATGACAGAGCACCCGAATGGATCGATCTATTAGCAGAAATAAAGTTGATAAAAACCTATTCGGATAGACGGTTTACTCTG
>CAMYJP010000064.1:0-3059 GCA_947258675.1 uncultured Desulfobulbaceae bacterium
AAAGGATATGGCCGCCAGAAGGGACATAAGGAAATTTATCGGGGGCAGAGTATCTTGTTGATTTTATACCTAAAACAAAGGTTGAGATTGTCGTGGTGGCAGATCAAACAGAAGAAGTCGTGCGTACAATTCGTGAGGCTGCCAACAGCAACACAATCGGTGATGGGAAAATATTCGTAATTCCGGTGGAGCATGCAATCAGAGTAAGAACCGGAGAAACGGGAAGAGAAGCTATATAGAAAATACAAGTATGTAGTTATTTGTATCTCAACTCGACATGGCGCTATCCTCTTGCCATAAATATGCTTTCTGTTTGTTTACAAATATGGTAAGCAATTCATACTTGGCTGACCCAGTGGCATATTAAGAGTTGACTGAACTCTTTGTTGCTCCGGGCATTTATTATGCTTTTGAAATAAACAGAAAGAAATCAGGAGGAATTTAGATGAGTGAAGAGAGCACGAAAGAGAAAGCTCAGGAGGAAAAGCCTCTCGATAAAATGACGGTGAAAGAATTGCGGACCGTTGCAGCAGATATTGAAGAGATTACCGGGGCCAGCGGGATGAAGAAGGATGAGTTGCTGGCCGCTATCAAGCAGGCTAAAGGAATTGTCGAAAAAGAGCCTGCCCCCAAAAAGAAAAAGGTCAAGAAGAAAGCACCAAGCGGCCCAATGACAGTCCAGCAGATGAAGGCTAGGATTACTGAGTTGCGCACCCAGCAGATGAAACTCCGCGAGGATGGTGATCGGGCAGAATTGAAAATCCTGCGTCGTCGTATTAATCGACTCAAGAAAAAAACCAGACGACCAGCTGCAGCTTAGCAGAAATAAAACCCATTGCAGCCCCGGTGAGAAATTATCGGGGCTTTTTTTTATCTGAAATGTTCACCCAAAGTAAATCTTTACAGCCCTGTCAATCGCCGGCCGGTTCGTATTTAGACAATTGACTAAAACGTCGATAATAGAGTCTACTCCCCTCAAGGTTGGCTGAAAGGAGTCCCCTTCAGGGTTCATTTTAATAATGTGCTGCGAATCACCCGGCTCCTCGAAGTCGGGGTTTATACCTGCTTTAGCTGTGCTTTCTGTATCTTGGGCTGAGTCAATTATTGAATTTCTTATAGCTGAAGGCCAGTCCGCTTGCAACAAAAATCATACAGAATAAAATTGCCATAAGCATCATCTGCCATAACCCTTTTGAAAAGTTGGAGGCAACTGCCGCAGGCAAGGTAAGCATGGCAATCACCATTACAATTCCTACAATCCTTACCAATAGAACGATGGTAAGGGCGGTGAGGCATAACAGCAGCATATAATAGAATTCCGCATGAATGCCGCGCAGTCGGGCA
Organism: uncultured Desulfobulbaceae bacterium; assembly: GCA_947258675.1. The sequence continues at coordinate 1,345 of CAMYJP010000064.1, forward strand.
AACTCCTCATCAAAACAGATTGCCAGAAATTTATTATAAAAAAGGATAGCTAAAACCACAACCAGGGTATCAAGTCCCATCACCAACCATAGGTCTGTTTTGGATATTAACAAAATATTCCCAAAGAGGTAACTCATTGGTTCAACATAACCGGGAGTTTTGGCGATAAACAAAAGCCCAATAGCCATGCCGACCGACCACAGGGCCCCTATAACCGTATCCTCCCTCTGACTGCCGCGCAGACTGACCATGCCGATAATAATTGCTGCGACAATTGCGGCTAATAGCGCACCATATATCGGATCTAACCAGGCAACTCCTAATTTCTTCTGTACATATAGTCCTGCACCGATGCCTCCGAGGACACAATGTGAAATTGAACCGGCAATATAGGTGATTCGGCGGGCGACCACATAGGTTCCGATTATTCCAAAGGAAATGGAAGCCAACATGCCTACGATAAAGGCATAACGGAAAAAAGGAATATTAGGATTTGTAAGGGCTTCGAAGAATTCAGCCACAGCAGCTCCCTTCTTTCCCATGGTGATAGTCGTGCCTGATCATATGAATGTCGCCGCCGTACATGTCCTGAATCAGATTACCTGTCAATTCCGAGGTCGGATGGATGATCACATGCCGGTTTACACATGCGATACTTTTGAAAAATTTCGAGGCAAATCCAACGTCGTGAGTTACCATCAAAATTGTCATTTGCCTGTTCAACTCCTGAAGCATTTCAAACAGGTTAGCTTCAGTCCGGGCGTCAATATTCGCGGTAGGTTCATCCAGAATTAACAGTTCGGCATTACAGGCTAAAGCTCTGGCAATGAGGGTCCTTTGTCTTTGACCTCCGGAAATAGAGGGGAATAGTTTGGAGGCGATCCCATTCAGCTTCATTTTGCTTAGAGCCGCCATAGCTTCTTCTTTGTCCTTTTTGGAGTAGGGACCACCAAAATGGCTACCTAAACGGCCTAACAACACAACGTCAAGAACAGTAATTGGAAATTGGGGGTCATAATGAGCATATTGAGGAACATACCCAACCTTTAGGCGGGCATTCTCCGGTGTCATACCAAAAACGCGAATATCTCCGCGATCTGGTTTGAGCAGACCGAGGATTAATTTCAGAAGAGTGGTTTTTCCACCACCGTTCGGGCCGACGATGCAGAGGGAGTCGTTGCTTTTAATGGAGAGGGTAACGTCCTCAAGTATCGGCACCTGATTAAAGGAGAAAGTAAGATCATGAATTTTGATGACAGGTTCTTTTGAATCTGGCTGTTTGTGGTTCATCATCATTTTTCCAGTTTAAAATTGTAGGACATATCGATTGGTTTTTCAGTTTATAAGACTTTGTTTAATTTTTTGAGCCATTTCTTCAAAATTTGTCAAAATATCACTGGGCATAGCGTTCATTTCCACTACAGCACCACCAATAGTATCGGCTATTGCAGTGGCACTTTTCGGGTCAAATTGAGGTTGCACAAAAATAATTTTCACTTTGTCGGCTATTGCTGACTCAATCAGTTCAGCTATCTGTTTTGGAGAGGGGGTTTTGCCTCCTGTCTCCACAGCCTGTTGGTGAAGTCCATAAGTATCACCAAAATAGCCAAATGCCGGGTGAAAGACATAAAACGATCTGCCGGCTAATGGTTTCAGTAATTCTTTGATTTTTATATGCATAGAATCAAGCCTATTTAAGAATATTGAGAGATTTT
>CAMYJP010000064.1:3124-15275 GCA_947258675.1 uncultured Desulfobulbaceae bacterium
GTCTCTTTTTTATTAAAGCTATACTCATGTTTTTTGCCAGGATTTTAACCAGCGGCGGAGATAACCAGACATGGGGATCCGGTTCATCGGTGTGATTGTCTTCCCCATGGATTTCATCTCCTCTGCTTATCGTCAACTGCCGTTTATTTATGCCTATAGTGGTGTCAACAATCTGCAACTTATTGTTATTATTTATCTTGGCAAGCAATCGTTTTTCAAAAACCATCCCGATTGAGAAAAATAATTGTGCTTCACCAAGGGCAAGGATCTGTTTGGGTGTTGGTTCAAAAGTATGTGGTTCCTGACTTTCCGGTACCAATATATGCACATCAACTTGATTACCGCCAATCTGTTCAGCAATATAGGCAAGAGGAGGAATGGATACATATACACTTAGTGGCTTGCCTGCGAATACATCAGTTTGATCAGTAATCAGGATGAGAAATATACTGATTATGAGTCCTCTTATGTATGAGTTCATATGCTTTATTTTCAAATTAGAAAGTCCATCCAAAAATAAAAGGCGTTTCAACGTGGGGCCTCTGTGTCTCTCTCGATGCATACCACATGCATTGGAAGGGTGAGAAGAGTATCATATCACAAGAGGATTCGCCTGATACATGTAGTGACTACTGTTTTTGAAGCGCCTCATCCATAGCCTTCAGACGGTCTTCGCCCTGCGTCTGCGTATTTCTGGCCTTGTCTATAGGAGTCTTGATTTTTGCTGTTGCTTTTTGGGCTGTTTTGTCGGTAAATTCTTTGATTGTCCCTTTTTTCTGCCCAGCATCTTCATTTTTTGAGCATGCTGTAATACAGAAGCAGAAAAGTAGTATTATGACTGCTAAAATAGGCCATTTTTTTATCATATCCTCACCTAATTAAGTCAAAGGTTAACGGTAAGTAACAAGACTGTCATCTTGTAATTATCAGCTCTTTGAGATTAATACGTTAAGCAGCTAGACATTGAACCGGAATTCGATGATATCTCCGTCTGATATCATATATGGCTTCCCCTCCAGTCGCACGGTTCCTTTCTTGCGTGCCTCTTTATAGGAGCCGGCCTCCACAAGATCTTTATAGGCTAATACTTCTGCGCGGATAAATCCTTTTTTTATGTCTGAATGGATTACTTCCGCTGCATCCACTGCCTGGGTATTCTGCTTAATAGTCCAGGCGCGAACCTCATCTTTTCCAACGGTAAAAAAAGAAATAAGGCCGAGGAGCTTATAGGATTCAGCTATTACCCTATCCATGGCAGAGGCAGTAACATTAAATTCTTCCAGGAATTCTTCGGCTTCAGGTTCAGACATCTGGTACAATTCATGCTCCAGCCTGCCCCTTATCACCATACAGTTTTCTTCCCTTATAAGATCGTGAGTTTCAGGCAAGGCATCATCTTCATCCTCATTATTTAATAGAACCAACTGTGGTTTCGCTGAAATAAAAGTATATCCCTTCAGCAGGTGAGCGGAGGCAAGTTCATTATTTCTTCGTAACGGAACTTCCTTTTCCAACAGGGATTGGCATTCAAGAAGCAGCCGCAATTCTTCCGGGTCGATTTTCTTTCCTCTTTTTTTATCCAGCTCAAGCCGTTCAAGTCGTTTTTCTACGATAATCAGATCAGCGAATATCATTTCCTGATCCAGTGCTGCAAAATCAGCTTCCAGCTCCGGTGATTCCTGCCCATATTCCTTAAAGTTACGGACTACATGAATAAGAGCATCGCAATTTTTTAGTTTTTCGTGGTTGAAACATATCACTTAAAAAATCGATACGCTTATCCGGGACCCGTATAGTACCGATTCGGTTTTCCTGTCTGTGGGCTCCCTGTTCATCTGGCGGAATATGCGTGAGGGCTTCAAATAAAGTAGATTTTCCTGATCGAGCAAGTCCTATCATACCGAGTTTCATAATTTATATTCCTGCAAATTCCTTAAGTCCGAAAAGTTCATGAGTAATTCGGAAAATTTAATTTATGTGGCTGGGTTAATGTAATTAATGTGATCATGTTATGTGAATTTTGCGGGTAAGGTATCTGCATTATCTTGGATAAACCATGAGTGGTGCCATTTTTTCGTGAGCGACAATACTTATGAACGCACTATATGTCAACTCGTACTCATTTATCCAATAAAATTCATGAGCTTTTATGATAGATATTATTATATTTTATCATGAGTGGTAATGGAGATTCCGGCATCTTGTTTCATGAATTTTTCGAGGCAGAGAATGAAATTTGGTGTCAGGGAATTGGTAGCAATAATTTTACCTGGTGATGATAATGCCTGAACCAGTGATTGATTATGGTTTATGCAATGGCTGCGGCGTATGCGTTGAAATTTGTCCAGAGGTTTTTGAACTGCGGGATGAAAAGTCCTGGGTAATTAACCCGGAAAAATGCAATGTATGCGATTGCGAAGAGGCGGTGATTTTATGCCCGGCTGATGCAATTGAACTCGTTGGATAGAGGTGGCTCAGGTCAGATCCTTTTTCAGTACATCATGAAGAATGGCTATGGCTTCTTTGACATAAGGATCTTCATTTACTTCTTTGATCCAGAGTTTTTTTCTTTCTTCATCTGTAATTTCAGAATCTGTCTTTTCTTCGTCCTTATCAAAATGGCCTAACCCGTTTTTTGCTGCTAATTTTTTTCGCTGCCTTTCTTCTTTAAATTCCTGTCGGATGTCATCAATATTTAAAGACTGTCTTGTTTTTTTGCTCCTCTCAGCAGCCTTATCAGCTTCCTCAGAGATACCAATAAAGGCTTCATCTTCTTGAATCCTCTTGAGGCTCATTGATTTTAGTGATTCTATACTTGTTTCCCAATTATCCCTTTTAGGGTAGAAGGTTGGTTGGACCGTATCCCAAGGCAATGAAAAATCAGCATATTGTTCACCGCTTTCAATGAAGTTGATACGGTCGGGCAGAATGATATCAGGGGTCACTCCTTTATATTGAGTTGATTCGCCACTAACCCGGTAAAATTTTTGAGTGGTTACCTTCAAGGCTCCAAGCGGTCTGTATTTAGCCATGTTTTGAAAAGGAAGACGTCTGTTTAGATCAATCAAGGTCTGAACAGTTCCCTTTCCATGGGTGTGGTCACTGCCGATAATAATTGCCCTGCCATAATCCTGCAGAGCAGCAGCAAGAATTTCAGATGCCGAGGCGCTGAATTTATTCACCAAGACGACAAGGGGACCTTTATATTGGATTTTTGGATCTTCATCCGTTAATATTTCAATATCTCCGTCATTATCTTTAACCTGCACTACAGGGCCCGTCTTTATAAACAGGCCGGCTATAGACACAGCATCTTCCAATGCCCCGCCACCATTGCTCCTAAGGTCTAAAACAAGGCCTTCTGTTTTACTGGTTGAAAATTCTTTCAGCTTTTTTTGAACATCGTCTGTAGCATTTCGACCACTCTTGCCATTGTTGAAATCTCTATAAAAGCTTGGAATTTTTAAATATCCATATGTCTTTCCATTACTTTCGTCCCGAAGATATGTCGCTTTCACGAAAGTTTCTTCAATTTGAACAACATCACGTATGATAGGAATAATTAATCTGGAACCATCAGCTTTTTTTACCGTGAGCCTTACTTCACTTCCCTTTTTCCCCCGGATCAGGGCCACAGCATCCCTGATTCTCGTATCAGTAATATCTACCGGTTCACTATCTCCCTCAGCCACTTCAAGAATTATATCTTCCGCTTGCAATTGGCCTTGGCGTGAAGCGGCGCTACCTGGGATAATGCGTACTACTTTAATGTAGCCATCCTCCTCACGAAGCATGGCGCCAATTCCTTCAAGGGAGCCACGCATGTGGATATCAAAGTCTTCTTTTTTGTCCGGTGGCAGATAGTTCGTGTGTGGATCATACGCCCTGGCAAAGGCATTCAGATATCGATTGTAATGATCCTGATTGCTTTCATTAAGCATTCTGGCAAAAAGCGTTTCATAACTTTTTAAAACTTTTTTCTTGGCTTCACTTAAAATTTCTTTAGGTGTCTTTTTCTCTTCCGTATTTGGGGTGATTTCATTTCGGCCCTGGTCTGGATTGAGGTCCAAAGAGAGTTCTTCATCTTCAAGCAGGTTCAGATAGCGTGAGATAATTTGCAGAGTAATAATTTTTTGCCAGCGCTCTTTTAATTCATTATCGTTTTCGCAATAATCAAGCTTCTCCGGATCAGTCTCAAGCTGGCCCTGGCCGGAAAGGCCAAGTTCATTCTTGAGCAGGGTGCGGACCATCTCTTGAACTTGAGTGACTCTTTTCTTCAGAATAGTGGCGCCTAAAGCGGGTAACTCAAATTTGCCATCGAGAATTTCATCATCGATACTGCTGGCATATGCCTTAAGACGTTTGAAATCTTCTTGGAGTAGAAATCTTTTTTGAAAATCGAGTTGTTTGATATACAGTTTGAATGCGTTTTCTGAAAGGGAGTTATCTATTTTTTTATGAGAATAGTGTAAGCTGGTAAGCTTTTTCTGAATGATATAACTCAGGAGCTTCTCTCGATGTGAATCATGCTCAGATGTTTGTCCGGTGCCATAAGCTGACCGGAACGGTATTACAAATAAAACTATCAGTACAATTGTTAAGAGTCGTTTCTGCGAGGTCTGGATCATTATAGTTCTTTTTGTTTAAAGGTTAAGAAGTTTGAATATATCGTGCCTGATTTATTGCGAACTAAAAAATTGGGCTGTGGATTATTACGTAATTCTCAGTGAAATGTGCCTAGCTTAAGTTGTTTTTCGTTCAGTATACCATTATTTAACAAAGATTCGAAGCCCAGAGTTATAAAAGAGAGTTGAATGAAATAAATCCAATGAAATTCTAGCGTTCAAAAAGTATTGATTGGATTTTAGTCTCCAGAATCTCCTGAGTAAAGGGTTTCTTGATAAATGGTGTGTCAGTATCCAATATTCCCTTTTGTACAATGACATCTTGAGTATGACCGGACATGTAGACAACCTTCAAATCAGGATTTTCCCCTGCAAGGATTCTATAAAGCTCTTTGCCGTTTTTTTTCGGTAAAATTACATCAGTAAGCAGAAGAGATATTACATCCTTATTACGGCTATAAACTTCTTCTGCTTCATCTGGATCAGCAGCGATCAATACCATGTATCCCAGATTTATAAGCATACGCTGGGTTACGTGCAATACCGCAACGTCGTCTTCAACGATGAGAATCGTCGGTGTTCCTTCCTGGGGTGAGCGGACTGTTTCTTTTTCGGATAATTTTTCTTCATCTACATATTGAGGAAGATATATCAAAAATGTAGCGCCATGCCCTGCTTTAGATTCTACCCAGATAAAACCTTTATGCTGTTTGACAATACCATAGGCCGTTGAGAGGCCGAGCCCTGACCCCACTCCAACTTCTTTTGTTGTAAAAAACGGGTCAAAAATTTGTTCTTGAATTTCTTGAGCAATTCCGAAACCTGTATCAGAAAAGGAAAGCAATGTATAAGGCCCGGGCGGAATGTCAGCCTGCCGAATTTCTCCTTCTTTTTCATCGAGTTGGGTGTTGCATGTGGCAATGGATAGAGAGCCGCCTTCCGGCATGGCGTGTCTTGAGTTAATAGCTAAATTTACTAATATTTGCTCTATTTGTCCCGGGTCAGCCATTATAACCCCGAGATTTTCAGCCGGACTAAATTGAAAAGTAATGTCTTCGCCAATAATACGCATGAGCATCTTTGACATATTGTTTACAAGATCATTAAGGTTCACTACCTCGTGTTCTAATATTTGGCGTTTACTGAACGCCAATAATTGCCTGGTGAGGCTGGATGCTTTTTTGGACAATTGTAGGGTTTCTTTCAGGTCATCTTTTACCGGTGTATTGTCGCCTACCTGATCATAGGCAAGACTGGCAAAACCGATGATACCGGTGAGAAGATTATTAAAATCATGGGCCACTCCACCAGCTAACTGGCCAACAGCCTCCATTTTCTGTGATTGAATTAGCTGTTTTTGAAGTTTTTGCTGTTCCTTTTCCGCCCATTTGCGTTTGTTAATGTCTCTTATGATATGTATTTTCCCGACTGTTCGGTTGTTTTCAGCAATGCGTGGAAACACTTTAACTTCTACATATTTTTGCAGGTGGGGTTCAAATAATTCAATACTTCTGCTGGTATTTGTCTCCGGTTGGCTGCAGCTGAAACAGTCTGCCGGCAGAGAATCAGAACCATGAAATACCTGGTAGCACTTTTTGCCAATGATTTCTGCAAGAGGTAGACCAATGAGTTTTTCAGTGCCTTTGTTAGCCTGGATGATGGTATTATTGTCATCGTGAATAGTGACTGCATCATCTATTGTGTTGAAAGTTAGCTCCCAATCCTCTTTGGCTTTTATAATCATATTATGTATTTTTCTGTTCTCTGTAATGTCGATTCCTGTTGAAATAATGTGTGTTACTTCCCCATCTTTATTTGACAGTGCTGTGTTTGTCCAGGAAATCAGCCGGTGCTCTTTATCTTTTTTAATCCAATGTGTATCAAAAGTATTTGTAGTGTTTTTTTGTATTACTTCATCTAAAAATCTTTTAACAGGTTCGACTTCTTCCTGGAGAAGTAAAATATCCCATATTTTCCGACCTACTACTTCTTCAGAGGCGTAGCCAGCCACCTGTTGGCACTTTCTGTTAAAATGAAGGACGTTGCCTTTTTTATCGAGCACCATCACCAGGGCGCTAACCGTATTGATAACTGTTTTGGAGAAATCACGTTCAGTGCGCAATTCCTCCTCAGTTCTGTGAAGTTGGATGAAACTTTTGTTTGCATTGAATGCACTAATGATTATTGCGGTTAAAAGTAAAAGAAAAATGAAAGTCAGAATGAATAAAAATTTATATAGGAGATTGTTGAGATTCTCAGTTGTCTGACTAAGGTCATAATAAATCTCAAAGGCGCCGAGAAAATTTTCGCCATTCATAATGGGGACATAGGTTTCCATGACATCTGTTGAAATCAAGTTCCCCTCAAGAGTAGATGTGTTCTTTTTTATTACCTTTGTGTATTGATTGCCTTTTGCGATGATGTCATGGAAGTAACTCAGTGAGTTAACCGATCCTATATCTCCTTTTGTTGTCGAATATATTATTTCTCCAGAAGGAGAAAAGACCTTAACCTTGATTAATCCGAAATCATCGGCCAAATCTTTTACCTGTTTTGAAAAATCATCGGGCAGGGATTTTTTAACGAATGTTTTCTCTGAATGAGAAAAAGATGGGGAAGGTTCTGACTCCTCGACGATGGCACCTGATGCCAAGTGATTTGCCAAGCGGAGGGCCTCTTTTTCAGCATTTTCAATATGAAAATCCGAAAAAGAAGGAAATAAAAAAAAGACCGTATAAACTGGCAGTGCAACAGCGGCAGTTATAGAAAGGACGATAAGGGTCCTTAAAAATGTGAAAGTTTGCAGCCTGTTTTTCATTGCTGTTGATATAGTACTAGCATTATTTTTCTCTACCAAAGTCATCATCAAAGCGAACAATGTCATCTTCGCCAAGATAGCTTCCATTCTGGACCTCTATTAATTCCAAGGGGATGGTGCCTGGATTTTCAAGTCGATGTTTTTCTCCTGCTGAGATATAGGTTGATTGGTTTTCATGAACCAGAAAAGTTTTATCTCCGCAAGTCACTTTGGCAGTTCCGCTTACAACAACCCAATGCTCGGAGCGGTGATAATGCATTTGTAGAGAAAGTTTAACTCCTTGGTTTACAGTAAGCCGTTTTATCTGGAAGCGCGGCTGCTGTTCTAAAACCGTATAACTACCCCACGGCCTGTAAACAGTGCGATGCAGGCGGTGCTCTTCCCGTTGTGCTCCTTTGATTCTATTGACTATTTTTTTAACTTCTTGTGAGCGGGAGAGCGGGGCAACAAGAACAGCATCAGCGGTTTCAACCACCAGCGTATCTTCCATACCAACAACTGCCACTAATCCTTGTTCTGATCGTATGAGGCTGTTTTTTACATCATCAAGGATTACATCCCCCTGTAATACATTGCCTTTCGAGTTTTTGTCAGATACATCCCAAAGGGCTTTCCAAGAGCCGATATCACTCCAGCCCAGATCGGCAGGTACCACAGCTACTCGTTCTGTTTTTTCCATAATCGCGTAATCAATGGAGTCTTCCGGGCATTGCGCCATATTTTCTTTGTCTAAGCGAAAAAATGCAAAATCTTCAACTCCTTTTTCTACAGCTTTTTGCATACAAGAATAAATCTGAGGAGCATGTTTCTCCATTTCTTTCAGCAGAGCTGTTGCTGAAAAGGCAAACATGCCGCTATTCCATAGAAAATTTCCCTTTTCGAGATAGCGTTTTGCTGTTTCCAGATCAGGTTTTTCAACAAAAGAAAGGACATTATGGTCTTGGCCGGCCTCAATATAACCATATCCTGTTTCCGGGGTATTAGGCTTTATACCAAAGGTTACCATGAGACCGCGGTCAGCGAGTTCCATTGCCTTTTTCACTGCTGTAAGAAAGCCTTTCTGGTCTCGGATAAGGTGGTCGGCTGGCAGCACGAGCAACAAAGTATCATCTTCATGCTTCGATACACTGCGAAAGGCCGCTGCACAAATAGCAGGGGCCGTATTTCGTCCTATGGGTTCAAGTATGATTGAAAAAGGATCCGGGAGGTTTAGCTCTTCTATTTGATTCAGTGTGAGAAACCTATGTTCATCTCCAATTACAATTATAGGCGGCAACAGGTTGGGAATTCCCGTAATTCTTAAGATTGTTGTTTGAAGGAGTGATTTTTTTTCTGTAAGATTCAATAATTGCTTGGGATATAACTCCCTGGATAAAGGCCAGAGCCTGGTCCCGGTTCCACCCGCTAATATGATAGGTTGTACCTGTGCCATTATTTTTCCTCAAGGTTTTTAAAGATAAATGTTAATTTCATATTGCAATTAAAACGCGTCATGCTATATGAACTCCAAAAAGAATTAAGAATCAAATTGTTTTTTTAAAAAACTCCGGAGATTTAACATGAAAGGAATTATCCTGGCTGGTGGTCATGGCACCCGGTTGTATCCCATTACCCGGGTAATCAGTAAACAGCTGATTCCTGTATACGACAAACCGATGATTTATTATCCGCTATCCGTTTTGATGCTGGCAGGGATTCGCGATATTCTGATTATTTCAACCCCTCAGGATATTCCTAGATTCCAAGAGATGTTCAGGGATGGTTCCCAGTTTGGACTTGCATTTTCCTACGCGGCGCAATCCAACCCTGAAGGGCTTGCTCAAGCATTTCTTATAGGTAAATCTTTTATCGGCAGAGATACGGTATCCTTAATCCTGGGAGATAATATTTTTTATGGCCAGGGATTTTCCAAGATCCTGCAAAAATGTGCACAGCTTGAAAAAGGCGGACTGGTTTTCGGATATCCGGTAAAAGATCCTAAACGATATGGAGTTGTTGAGTTTGATGAAACCCATAAAGTTACCCGTATCAGTGAAAAACCCGATCGGCCGCTGTCAAAATATGCAGTGCCCGGACTCTACTTTTTTGACAATGAAGTGATCGCAATTGCTGAAAAGATTAAACCATCCGGCCGTGGCGAGCTTGAAATTACAGACGTAAACAATGAATATCTACGCCGAGGTCAGCTGAGGGTACAACCGCTTGGACGGGGTTTCTGCTGGCTTGACACCGGCACTCATGATGCTTTACAACAGGCTTCAGCATATGTGCAGGCCATTCAGGAAAGACAAGGTTTGAAGGTCTCCTGTATCGAGGAGATTGCATATCGACTGGGATATATTGATGGGGAACAGTTGGCTAGATTAGCCAGAGATATGCTTAATAATCAGTATGGGCAATATCTGATGGACATACTTGCCGAAGAGTCCAGTCCCGATGAGTGGGTTTTGTCACCAGTGAAAAATATCTGAAATACACTTTAAGGGATTATGATTGGCAAAGAGTTTAATAGGAATAAGGAATATTGATGAGAATAGTAATTACCGGGGGGCAAGGGCAGCTTGCTTATGATTGCAAATCGATCCTTCAAAAGAACCATGAGATTATAGCCTTAGGGGCGGAAGAATTAAATATTGCGGATCGCGCTGCCGTCCAGGAGAAATTGCAGAATCTGGTTCCTGACATTCTTTTAAACTGCGCGGCTTATACCAAGGTAGATGCTTGTGAAACCGAACAAAAGCTCGCCTGGTCAATTAATGCACAGGGTCCTGAAAATCTAGCCGCTGTCATGGATGATATTGGCGGTTTACTCATTCATATTTCAACCGATTATGTTTTTGATGGAGAAAGGAAACCGCCGACTGGCTATATTGAAAATGATGTACCAAATCCTCTTTCCTTCTACGGGTCAAGTAAACTTGCCGGTGAAAAAGCTGTCAGAGCAAAAATAGCCAACTATATTATTCTGCGTACTGCCTGGCTTTATGGCAGTGAGGGACAGAATTTTTTGAAAATCATGCTGCATCTGGCGATCAACAAACCTGAAACTATGATCAGGGTTGTTGATGATCAATACGGTTCCCTTACTTGGACCCACAGTCTGGCGAGGCAGATTGACACTTTGATTAGCGCCAATGGTTCAGGGACCTATCATGCGACTGCCGAAGGGCATTCTACCTGGTATGAAGGAGCGCGTTATTTTTTAGAGAAAATGGAAGTCCCTTATCGGTTATCCCCCTGCACAACGGCAGAATATCCCACAGTTGCTCATAGACCGGGTAATTCAATTTTGGAAAATAAACGGCTGAAACGACAATCCCTTTGTGTAATGACAAACTGGCAAAATGACATTGATCAGTTTGTGATAGCCTACCGAGAAGACTTGCTCAGAGAGGCAAGAGGGGATAATAATTGAACATTGAAGAGTGAAAATTAGCTTGGGTAGCATGAAACTTTAATGGCCCAAGGGGATTGATTGTATTTTTCGGGGGCAGAAGAATTTTTACAAAAGACAAAAATGTGAAAATAGTCAGTACTTCAAGTAATCCTTAAGAAAAATTAATTCTGACCCCGGGCTAGGCCCGCCCTTTACCAACAAATAAAAATATATATTAATTATCAGTTAGTTATTAGCAATTGATTGTTGATAATTTTTTTTTGGTCCAGTGACATATGCATTTTTTAATTCTCTGAAATAATAATCAATATTCAATAGCTAATTGTCAATTGCTGTTTGGGTATGACACTTATGAATACAGACAAGGCTAGACCGAGAATCTTTTGCAGGGATAATAGCTTGCGTTTTATAAAGGCAGAATAAATGGATGAATATCAGGACACAGAGCAGAGAGCGGAGTACGGGGGTAGGCTGATTCCCATTATGCGTGAGGGAGTTGAGGTTATTAAGTTGATTTTATTCAAAAAGTTAAAAAGTCTTTTTCTAGAAAAATATGATGAACAGGATGCTGTTTTCAGTGGCAGGCTGGCGGGCGTTATTATCAACACCCTTTTTGGGACCCCAAATCAAAGTGAGCCCTTTGAGAATTCCAATTACCGATGCCTTACGGGTTCAGTTTTTATGTGACAGTATGGAAGGAATTGACAGTTCCGTGATACTATTGCAGGCAGAAGAACTGGGTGTTTTACTTGCCGACCGTGAGGTTCCTTTGCCGAAAAATTTTCTTAATCTTGTGCGAAGGCTGGGGAGCTCTTTTAATATACTGACCGGTGAACCGATCTCTGAGTGAATGTATTAGTTATTACGAAATCGAATTGTTCTCGTAATATTCCCAGAGAGGATCTAGCGAATCTGTGAATTGCTTTATTGGTCATTATAATTTCACCAACTCTATTTCCCCCCATGCCCCTAGTTGTTCTTCATGTATAATTATCACGCCGATGAGACTCGGGATGGTTTTTGCCGCCTCTAAGGCCCGGTGCACATCTTTTTCTTTAATTACTTCGTTACCCAATCGGGTTGCAGCTGCGTCAGCCAAAGAGGTTGACGAAGCCAATACGGTGACGGAATCTGCCTTGCCGAGACTTAAAGAGTGCCCTACTGTTCCAGATGACGTACATAGGCCGACAGGCATTATTTCTGCCGGTATTCTGACTCCTACTTTCTGGCTAAGGGGAGATTTGCCTGCAAAAATGGAGGCGACACAAGCAGTTGCTTTAGATAGAAAGATATCACCGCCATTTTCAATTA
>CAMYJP010000065.1 GCA_947258675.1 uncultured Desulfobulbaceae bacterium
TTCAACCAAATCAGGAGTAGTTTTCCAGCGTTCATGCATCCAAACCCACTGGGTTGGATATTTTTTAATCTGACTTTCAATAACCTCATGGAATCTACGGGTATTTTCTGATATATCCTGTTTCCTATTGCCTGTTCTGATAACAGGTAGTGGTTTTTCAATAATAAACTGATATGTGTCATCAGGCTTTTTAAGATAAAACATTGGGAGAGTAGCAGCACTCGAATCCATAGCCAGCATTGCCCCACCAATAGGGGTGTAAGCCTTTTTGCCAAAAAAATCGACAAATATTCCTTTTACATTGGTATCCTGATCAATCAGAATACCAAGGAGATTGTTTTCGGCCAGGACTCTCAATATATTTTTATATGAAGTTCCTCTTGGTAGAGTCTTCACCCCTTTTTTCCCTCTTAGCTTGAACAATAATGTGTTGAGTTTATCATTACTCAGCTTTTTGCCAATTGTATAGGCGGCTGGAAATCCCAGCATTGGCAGAACCAACGCAATGGCCTCCCAGCAACCCATATGGCCGATCATACACAGCACACCTTTGTTCTCTTTCAGGGCAGCATGAAGGTGATGTCCTCCTACAACTTCAAGATCTTTAAAAAATTTATCATTATCTTCTATCACCAGCTTACTGGCGAATTCTGCTGCACTTTTTCCTAAATTTACAAAGACTTCACGCGCCATTTCAAAGATTTCCGATTCAGTTTTTTGTTTCCCATAGGCCAAACGGAGGTTATTAATGGTTTTTGTTCGTTCTCTTTTGCTAAATCTAAAAACTAACGCTCCCAAAATTGCAAACAATTTGAAGGTTAGTTTCCTTGATAAAATTTTTACAAATATTTGCAACAAGTGAATAATGGCAATTAAAATTGTGTATCTGCACGTTTTTTTAACTTTCTTTAAAAAGCGCATAGTTAAAAGAATAAAGACTAATGGAAAATGTTTATATGCAGTATTAACTTTTTGAAGTTAATATAATTTTGATCTATTCTAATATGCTGTATCTGGACGCGAAAAAAGAATTGATTCTTTTAATAACATTAAATATTTATCATATTCTAAAACAATCTGTCATGTTTTTTTTCATAAAATGAGAGCATATCTATATAGTGTGTATGAGCCAGCGTTATCATTAATGAGTCCTATTGCAATGGGAGGTGCTGTGTGGACGTGTCAAAAGATGAGACAATTTATGACTGCATAATTATTGGTGCCGGTCCAGGAGGTCTGCAGGCGGCCATACACCTGGCACGCTATAATAGAAAGGTACTCATTATTAATCATGGAGGAGGTAGAACCACTCATGCAACTCGGATAGAAAATTATCTAGGCCAAGCAGAAATAACGGGGAAAAAGCTTATTGAAATCGGTTTGGAGCAGATTAATCGTTTTAATGTGAATTTAGTTCGCGGTCACGTGACTCGTCTGGAAAAAGAGCATCTCTTTTCCGTATACACAAAAGATGAAATATATTCTGCAAAATATGTTATCGCCTCTTCAGGAGCATCTGAAAACATACCCCAGGTGAAAAATATTTATAAATTTTTCGGCACAAGTTTTTTTACCTGCGTAGATTGCGATGGATACCATACTACAGGAAAGAAACTTTTAATAATGGGGAATTCAGTCAAGAGCACACGGCTGGCTTTTGGTATGAAGCAGATGTTTACTGATAATATTACCCTTCTGCTAACCGGAGAGAAACTTCCTGCTGATTATGAAGAATTGCTCAGCGAGGATAAGATTGGACTTATATATAAAAACCCTATTGAAATTATAGGAAATGAGGTAATGGAGGGAGTTAAATTTGAGGATGGGTCCATCGTGGAGTGTGATGCAGTAATGTCCCAATATGGTTACACACTGAATGATGGTTATCTTAAAGAGCTAGGAATTAAGAGAGACAGTGAGAACATCAAAATTCTCACCAATAATAATGGTGAGACATCTTTGTCTGGGCTTTATGCGTTAGGACCTCTGCGACAAGGAAATGCTCAGGCAATTATTGCTGCAGGCCAGGGTGCGATTGCTGCGATTGATATCAATAAAGGCATGCTGGAAATATAATAAGCAGACCTGTTGAGTCGTACGAAGATAGCAAAGAAAATCCTTAAATTGTAATTCCTTAGGGGAGGAGGTATCAAGGATGCAAGAATTTCGTGTATGTAAATCCTGCGGCTATGAACGCGGATTTCATGTCTTTTTTAAAGAAAATGAAGATGCTGTAGTAATAGGACTTATCTGCCCAAATTGTGGTCAGTCTTACGACCCAGGGTGGCAAATAGATAGCCTGTCAAAAGAATCACCCAGGAAAGACAAAATATATTAATAAGCAAACCGATTTGGTTATTACTGATATAAAACACAGCAGATTCGCATTATGGAGTGATTTAGGAAAAAAAGAAAGATTTACTTATGGGGGGTGAACCAACATGCTGTTGGGGGGTCAGCATGTTGGTTCAATCAAATGGTAAAATAACTCATCGTTTTCAAATTTACTACCACATAGTGGTATAGTCAAGTATTTTTTTCATCCATTAAAGAGGCAGGATGTGCACCTCTTCTCGAACCTGATGACCACCTCTAAGAAACAATCCTTTACGGCCATCAATACTTACCATATCTCCAAAATTGATGACATAACCATTAATTTCACATCGTTCCTCGTTTTCATAAACCTTTAAATCTTTGCATCCTACAACACAGGTTTTAGTCAGAAGACCATCTGTCATGGCAATTTCTTTTATGTCTTCTGGAACGGTATCTCTACGTATAAGGATGAGGCGAGAGTGTGGATCTTCTTGTCGCAAATGGTGTATATTTTCAGCAGTGAATACTGCTCTTCCTGACATGGCACTTCCGGAAACACCGATACCTTTACCGAGAAGGTTTTTTTCAAATTCATCATTTTCTTCAAAAATATTTAATTGTTCTCTCTTCTTAATGGTAATCATGTCTCTTGTCTGAAGAATATTGAAATCTTCGGCTTTGGGGCCGACAAAAGTAAACTCGATTTCCTGGGGATTCCAGCGCTTTTCGTAGACAAGTTCCCTAGATAGGGCAAGCAATGCTTCGTATATTTCCGGAAATCTTTGCTCAAGAGTATTTTTTGCTGCTCGGTCACTGAGTTTTGCCTGCTCTACAGAAATAGGATAGGTTGTAACTAGCCCACTGACAATATCCTCCCCCTGTACAGAAAAAGCGTAATCCCCCCAAAGGGCAACACGACTTACCTTTCGATATGGAATTGCCGTAAACACTACACCGCTTCCTGATTGTACTCCAAGGTTCCCAAATACCATTGCCTGAACAATAACCGCGGTTCCCCAGGAATCTGATAATTCCATCAAGGTGCGGTAATCTCTAGTTTTGACAGTATTCCAAGACCCGAGTACCATCTCAACAGCGTCAATTAGTTGAACCCATGGATCATCAGGTATAAGTATACCGGCAGTTCTAACTTTTTGCTGATACTCGATGGCTAGTTCCTTCATCTGACCTGGGGTGAATTGTCGCTTAACCTGCACATTGTGACGAGCTTTAGCGTCATTCATAAGTGATTGAAATTCATCACGATTCATGCCTTTAGCCATGGCCCAGGACTGAATAAAACGTCGATAATTATCCCAAGCAAGATATTCTTGACCTGATTCTTTAACAAATTCTTCAACGATATCCTGATTAAGCCCAACATTATGGATTGTAGCCATCATCCCCGGCATGGAGACTGCAGATCCGCTCCTTACCGATAGTAATAACTGGTCACTCGAAGTGGAACTATCAGAATAGCCAAATCTGCGGCCAGTGGTTTTTTCAAGCTCAGTAATGGAATCTCGCAGCTGCTGCATAAATTCAACACGGGCCTTGCTAAATTGTTTTATCACCGGCCAGCAGCGAAATACTTCGGTGGTTATAATAAAACCTGGTGGTACCGGTTTATTTGCAGACGCAAGCAAAGTAAGATTGAATCCTTTATTACCAAGGTGGATAAGGTCATTTGTGGCTGGATTAATCTTATGCAGAAAACTGATAACATTTTCAGGATTATAAGTCATGAGGAGGTCTAGGCTTTTTTCGTCAAGTACCTCCTTCTGGCTTTCAAGCGTCTGGATGATTCGTGTAATAAAGTTGTCAAGATGTTGAAGGCCGAAAGTTCCGGCAATTAAATCTCTGAAAAAAGACTCTGTTAATCGATTGATACTGCCATGAATATCTTGTTCATCCCAATGAGGTCTATACTTGGTTAATAAATTCATTTCACCGATTTGCGGGATTAGAATATTTAGATTAGCTTGGTGAATGTTTGTGTAATAGGCATAAATAACATCCTTGACTCCACTGGAAAGGCCTCGAAATATATCTAAATACTGAGTGTAGGAGAATCTTTTGATTCCTAAAGATGATGATAGTAGAGCCACGTAGGTATCCAGCTTCCTGCTCGTGATCCCATCAATTCTCAAAGCCCGAAGGTAAAAGGTCAGACATTTGATAATGCGGATAAAAGTAGCCCTGGTGATGAAGGACAGATTAACTGTATCCTGAAGTCGTTCGAGATAGATATTGGCTAAATTTTCAAGTCTGAAGGTCAATCCTAATCCATCGAATTTTTTTTCCCTATAGCGACCGTAAACAGATGGTATATCTACGGCGATGTGTCTTTTGTAATAAATGTCCTCCTTTGCCTCAAATTTTTCATCAGAAAGAATGATATCTTTTAATTCCTCCAAGTGTGTCAGTAGAGCATTGAGGCATTGATACGTATCACAGATTTCAAGGTCGCCAAGCAGCTGTTCCATTTCTGGGAATCCTGAGTCGATAGCCAGCCTGAGTTGTTGTCGCAATTCCTGAAAGCCGAGGTTGTATTTCTGGTAAAGCAGTTTGTACATGGTTACTAGCAGGTTGAATCTCATTATTTCATTGGGATCCAAATCTTTCTGTCCAGACACAAGTTGCTGCAATTGATGTTCTTCCCAGTTAAGAAGGTCTTCTATCTTTGAAATATGTTCCAAAGAAAACAGATGCTGCAGCAGTTTATGTATGTCATCGATAAAAGTACCTTCAGTGAGAACTTGAGAAAGCACCTCGTCCGGTAGATAAGGAATAAGAATTGCCTTATCCTTTGTTCTCCAGAAGTCAAAAATGGCAACAATGAAATCAACTATGAGATTGCTGCTTTCAACGTGACTCTGTTTTCGTAAGAAATGAATGAGTACATCATGTCTTTTATGTATTTCATCAAGTTCGGTTGAAACATCGCGCAATTCTCCTTCAGCCCCGATTTCATTAAAAAATACCGGCATAAGTTTGGCGAATTGTTTGGCCAGGTTGTAAATTGGTTCAATGGGGTGGTTTAGGAGTTGTGTAATGTCTCTTTGAAAAAGATCTGTATCACGAACACAGGTGCCTGAAAGTTTTACGTTGATAATCAGTGCAGAAAAAAGAGTCGAACACCATTTAGGTTCCTGCATTATAAGGTTGAGCCAGACCCTGATATTTGCAAGATGGGCTGGATTTGTTAAGGGTTGCCAGTCTTCATCTACACCAATTACATTAGCATACTGGAAACCGAACCGAACTGTTTCCCAAAGAAATGACTCTACCAATCGACTGTTGTTACGATTGAAAATTTCAGTTCCCAACACTTGTATGCACTGCATAGAGGTATGCGGATATTTACGGACATTTGCCTTAAGGAGTTGAAATGTAGTTAGCAAGAAGCTTTCTATCTCTTCAAAACTCTGTCTTTTTATGAGGTGGACTAAACTCCTGTTGATTTCCCGCAAAGTCTCTTCATGTATCAGAGCCAAACCGTCTGTTTCCATGATTCGAAAAAGGAAAAGCAGTTTTCGATTTTCGGAAAAGCGATCTGTTTCTCCTCCTGCGGCTTGAGAAGCTTTGGCTAGAAAATCAGCCTCCATCAGTTTTTCTGGAACGGATTTATAGAGCCTGACAAGATCAATGTGCGCCGGTAGTTCGAGAATTCTGTCTAATTTCTCTTGGCTGGTAGCACATTTATCTATTCGTGTAAGTTCGGTGAGGTTATTTTCGATCGTTTGATGAGAGATTGTGGAGAAAATTTTACCCACTTCCAAACCGTTACAAAAACTACCGCACTCTTTAACAAACCACGCAAATGGATCAGGTTCCGCCAGCCAGTATTTATAATTAAGCCTCAACACTCTGTTCATCAGGTTGGTGACAGGCCCGAAATCGTATGTGGCATTAGCAGGAAGATCCTTGGTGATTTGTAATAAGCTAGTAGCGATTCTTTTCATCGGGTGATGCCCTTGAACCATATACATTATGATTTTTTCATCCAGGGCATGCAGGTTTGAAAAGCAATCGGCGAAGACTTTTTCATAACGAATAAGGTCATTCGCATCGGAGAGCGCTATGAGCTTTTCCATGTAGGCCAGGATTGCCTCCATGGTTTGGGCCAATAATGTGTTGTTCTTCTTTGATTCCTCAAGTGCTTTTAAAAAAATAGCAGTAAATCGTCCGAAAGCCTCGGGTCCGTGAAGATGATTTTTATAATGTCTGATATTTTTTAGAATATAAGCTTTCAGCTTTGGAACAATCAGAGTCCAGTTCCTGTATGGATGACTGATTTCATATAATAGTGCATGCAGATTATTCCTGATTCCTGTGAAGTC
Organism: uncultured Desulfobulbaceae bacterium; assembly: GCA_947258675.1. The sequence continues at coordinate 6,663 of CAMYJP010000065.1, forward strand.
ACTGACAATATCCGATAACACTAATAGCGAAGAATCGATAGTAACTTCCGGTGTAGCCGTTTCCTGGAGATTGGCAAGCAGGGCTTTAGAATCAATTGCGGCTGATATTTCTGTTGCCGGAGCAGGAACGGTATGTTCTTGTTTGGACATTGATAATGTGATATTGAAGTTTGATGGTTTCGAAAAGAGTCGTTCTGCTCTTTATTCCTTTTATTCTCTTTTAGGTTTTTACCCGCCGCCCGAAGTTTAATGTTTTTCAGCAGCGTGGTAGTTTATTACAGAGGCTTGTTTGCCTCCATATGCATGATCAGGTCCAATAATCGATTTGAATATCCCCATTCATTGTCATACCAGGCCAGCACTTTAACTGTTGTACCAATTACTTTGGTTGAATCACCGTCGACTACCGAAGAATGTGGGTTCCCTTGATAATCAATGGAGACAAGCGGTTCATCAGAATAACCCAGGAATCTGTTGGCGGCTTATTTGAGGGCTTGGTTTACCTCAGGTGCAGTAGTTTCTTTTTCAACTTCCATTACAGCATCAACAACGGAAACATTAGGTGTGGGGACTCGAATGGCCAATCCGTCGAATTTTCCTTTCAATTCAGGGATTACCAGTGAGATGGCTGCGGCAGCTCCTGTTTTTGTTGGTATCATCGACATAGCAGCAGCCCTCGCACGTCGCAGGTCGCTATGGGGGAAATCAAGAATGCGTTGGTCGTTCGTATATGCGTGAATTGTTGTCATTAAACCGCGTTTGATGCCAAAGCGATCCAGAATAACTCTTACCATGGGGGCGAGGCAGTTTGTAGTGCAGGAAGCATTAGAGACTACATGGTGTTCTGTGGGATCATATTCATCTTCGTTAACTCCCATAACTATAGTTTTCAGGTCACCTTTAGCCGGAGCAGAGATTACCACCTTTTTCGCTCCTGCCTCAATGTGCGCTTGCGCTTTATCTTTAGAAGTAAATAATCCGGTGGATTCAATTACATATTCTACTCCCAGTGATTCCCAGGGGATATCCGCCGGATTTCTATGATTAAAAACCTTGATATGGTGATCATCGACAATTATACCCTGCTCGTCTGCTGAAACAGCTTTGTCATATACTCCCATTACAGAGTCATATTTCAGCAAATGTGCTGATGCTGTGTTGTCGGTCAGATCGTTTATTGCGAGAATTTCAATATCGTTGAATACCTTATCCTTGGTGATTGCCCTAAACACACTTCTGCCGATGCGTCCAAATCCGTTTATTCCAATTTTAATTGTCATGAACAATCTCCTTTTCGCTGACGATTATTTGTTAAATTTCCTAATGCAAGTTAGTATTCGTTCGAAAACTCATTATTCATCGGCCGGATTTAAAAAAAAATCAATCCGGAAATAGACGGTTTTCAAAAAGATCAAGAAGTTCTGGGAAGTACCCTTAACCTCAATTATTCAGCCAAATCACCAATCGCGAAGAGTGACTCTATTCAATTACAGTTACACCACAAGAAAAAAAACACTCTGTGATTTTGAAAAGCACTCAAAAAAAAACAATTGAGACAAAAGATCAATAGTATAAAACAATTTTAAGTCCAGAGTCATGAATAATCCGGGTTAAGGATTTTCGTCGGTCATACGGAGTCGTATATAAATACTTCGTACAAGCAATTCTACAGACCAATGCCGAGATAATAAAAGGCGTTGCAGGACGAAACTAGTTAACAAACCTATTTCCTGTTCTTACTTTTTCCCACCCAAAGGCTCGAAGTCTCTCCCTTTCTTTACCTACACTAAGGTTTAAAGAGGCACTATAGAGCTTCAAATATTTTTCCATTACAATATCCCAAGTGTAATACTTAGAGATAGTATGAACTGCAGCCTGCTGCATCTCTTTTATTTTTTCCGGATTTTCTCGGAATATTTTTATGGCTCTCAGAATCGCGGCATTAAGGGCCTCATCCGAATGATCCTTGTATGCAAAACCGGTAATGCCATCCAAAACTTTTACCAGACCGCCAACATGGTGAACAATCGGTAGACTCCCATGCAGTTGAGCAATAAAGTCGGTCAATCCACATGGTTCATATTGTGATGGTATTAGAAAAAAATCCCCAGCAGAATAAATTCTATCTGCAAGTTCAGTATCGTATCCATTTAAGAAACAAAATTTCCCCTTGGCAAAATCAGTTTCAGCAAGGACTGCGAGATTTTTTTCTAGTACACCATCACCAACACCTTGAATCAGAATTTGTAAATTTGTTTCTGTTTTCAGTAATTTTTCCAGAGCAGAAACAAGAATGTCAATTCCCTTTTGAGATGTCAAGCGGCCGATCATGGTAAGAAGCGGGAGTGAAGGTGTATATTCTAATTCGCCATGTTGTTTTATCTCAGGTAATATTTTGTCCCTGACAGCCTTGAGGAGTTCCTCCTTGCATTTTGTTTTTCCTGCTGTTCTGCCTGTTTTAAAATCTAACATCACAGAACAAATAGAACCATGTTTTGCGTTAAATTTTGTATGACCAAGGGAAAAATTCTCAGGATTGATACCATTAGTAATTCCTTCAATTATGACTCCCCTGGTAAGTAACCGGTGCCCAATCCAACCGGTCATGATATCATCGTCCGTTTCTTGCAGCTCACGAGCATAGTTCTCGCTTACTGTGTTAATGATAGCATAAGAGGCGGCTGCTAAAAACGGATTAAATTTACCATCCAGAAGGGTATCCAGAATAAATTTGTATGGGAGTCCGGTTATTTCTTTGACAAAGGGCAAATCTCCAACTTCCTGATGATAACCGTGACCAGCATTATGGATAGTCACGAGGGTACCGGTATTTCGGAAATAGTGTCGAAATCCTTCCAATTCTCTCAGTAGAGCAGGGAGAATTGCTGTATGAGCATCCTGGCAGTGAATAATATCAGGCCGTTCGCCAAGTATAATGATCAGGTTAAGAGCTGCTTTCTGCAAAAGAATATTCATGGCAAAATAATCATTATATGCAGTGCCATGAAGATTTAATGGGTTTTCTGCTTCTTCTTCCTTTGTATAGGTATATATGCCCTTTTTCTCTCGATAACGATCAGCCTCAACAAGATATACTGAAACATTATTGATTTGCTTGCCCCATATAATAACGCTTTCCCGCCGTTCAACCCCTACATAGTTCATATCAATTTCAAAAGAAATTTCAGTTCGAGTAAATTGCAGTTTATGCGGGTCCATAAATCCGTAGAGCGGTAAAACGACTGATACCTTCTTTTTTGCACGGCTCAGAGCTTCGGCCAATTGCCGGCAGACGTCTTTAACTCCTCCTGTACCAGCTAGTTGATCGTATTCTCGACTGACCAGCCATATTTTTTTTATCGGCATATATTTTTAGCCTTGAGCCATTAGTCAACGTATCATCATGCACTTAGAAATTTTATCCGGAAAAAAAATGAGGCAGGCCAATGTTGATATTTTAGTAAATCGTTATTTCTGAATGGATCTGTGACGAAGAATGAAGTCAGCAATTGTTAGAGAAACCATAGATTCACAAACTGGTATAATCCTCGGTATGGCGGAAATGTCATGACGGCCTCCGATCTTAATTTTTGCCGGGTTGTTATTGAGATCAACTGTATCCTGTTCCTGATTGATTGATGGAATAGGTTTGACTGCAGCCCGTACAATAATTTCATCACCATTGGAGATGCCGGCGAGAATTCCACCGGCTCTGTTAGAACTGAATCCTTGTGGGGTTAAAGGATCATTATTTTCAGAACCCAGAAGTTCAGCCGACTCGAAACCGGCTCCGATTTCAACACCTTTCACCGCGCCAATCGACATAAGAGCATGGGCCAGAACAGCGTCAAGTTTATCAAAAACCGGTTCACCAAGGCCGGCAGCACAGCCACGGACGCTGATCTCAACTATACCTCCGAGACTGTCTCCCTGCCGACGAACTTCATCAATTCTTTTTTCCATACGGGCGGCAGATTCATTATCAGGGCAAAAAAGTCGGTTTCCCTTTATTTCATCAAGGTTTTTCTTCGCGGTTTCAACCCCACCAAGAGCCACGGTATATGCAAAGATTTTTACATTATTTTGTGCTAACAGTTTTTTAGCAACCGCACCAGCAGCCACTCTGGCAGCAGTTTCACGGGCAGAGGCCCTCCCACCGCCACGATGGTCACGAATGGAATATTTTTTTAAATATGTGATATCACCATGTCCAGGACGAAAGATATTTTTCAGGTGATCATAGGATTTACTATGGGCATCTTTATTATAAATTATTAGTGAGATTGGTGTTCCCGTGGTCAGACCTTCATATGTTCCCGATAGAATTTCAACACTGTCCGGTTCCTGGCGAGGACTTTCCCCTCCCCCTTTGCCTGGTCTGCGCCGTTCCATTTCCATCTGAATGTCGGATTCTGCTAAAGACAGTCCAGGTGGACAACCGTCTACAGTCGCGCCGACTGCAGTACCATGAGATTCTCCCCAGGTGGTAACCCGGAAAGCTTTACCGAATGTATTGCCTGCCATCATTTATTACCTGAAGTAATAGTTATTCTTTGTCAATTTTATTTGGAATTCCAGAAGGAATCATTTCCTTTTAAAAGTTATTTTCATTGTCATTAAAGTGTTTTTGACCACAGGTGTCAAGCGCCGTTTGGCATGGTTACCCGAGGGAAAAAGAAGTGCAGTACTTGGAGAAAAATGAAATTTCAGTGTATCATAGTGACGTTTTCTCTGTTTGTTTGGTAAGGAAGAAAATTATTAATAAAATTTACTTTACAGTTTCAACAGGTTAAATGGCTTACATCTGCAAATAATGCTGCCATTTTCATTGTTTGAAATACTGGGGGTTACCAGATGATCGAATCAGTGGAATTACTTTTAGTGCTGACTGGTTTACTAGTTGGCACAGCTGCAACTTGGATTGTAATGTTTCTGAGATGTAATCAAATTAAAGAAAAGGGAAACGTTGCCAGAGAGGCTTTAACAAAATCAGCTGATGAGTTGGTGAAGTTTAAAGAACAGCAGATAGAACAATTGCGATTAGATAACAAAAGCCTGGTTGCAGATTCTGAAAGACTCAGACAGCATGTTCAAATTGAGATTGAAAAACGAGCTGCGGCTGAAGGGAAAAATGACAGGATACCTGAACTTGAGACTACCCTTAAGGTCTTGCGTGAAGGGCGGGAAGAACTCATGGCTGAAAAATCCAGGTTGTTCTCTAAAATATCAGAACTGGAAACAATTAACCTTGAAGAGCGCAAACATGCAGCGGAGAAATTAGCACTACTCGATGGGGCAAAAGAGCAATTGAAAATGGAATTTCAGAATATCGCCCAAAAAATATTTGAAGATAAAAGCCAGAAATTTACTGACCAGAACAAAGCAAATCTTGATGGTGTACTCAGTCCGGTGCGTGAGCAGTTAAATGAATTTAAAAGACGAATAGACGATGTATATGACAAGGAATCTAAGGAACGGGTGACGCTCTTTAATGAAATAATAAATTTGAAGACTTTGAATCAGAAAATAAGTGAAGATGCAATTAACCTGACAAACGCTTTAAAAGGTCAGACAAAGACGCAGGGAGCATGGGGAGAGGTGATACTCGAAA
>CAMYJP010000066.1 GCA_947258675.1 uncultured Desulfobulbaceae bacterium
TCCTGCATTTTCTTCTCGTTTGTTTCAAGAAGCGTGGTTCGGAACCCTTGCAGGTCTGTAGCAAACGATGAAAGAGGAACAACGCAGACGCCGGTCGACCCAAGAAGGTAATAGACAAAGCGTTTATCCAGGGAGACACCTGGTTGGCTGACAAGATGCTCAACATATTGACGCACTTCATTGTTTTCTATTGGCAGGGTCTGCTTATGATTTAAAACATCATTCTTAAAAACAACGCTCATGTAAAATGCTCCGTTGGGCCGATTCACCATCAACCCTTCGATATCTCTCATACACTCATAAGCAATATTGGAGTACCGCTCATAGCGAGCAATCCGCTCCGTTAAATACGGCCAGTATTCGGGATGATTAATAACTCTCGGAAACACTATCTGAGGAAGAGTTGTGGAGCAAACCTCCAGCATTTTGGCGTTAACAATTGACTGGATATATTTGTCAAACATGGGGTCATTCTGAGCATTATATATCTCTATCCACCCACATCGCGACCCTGGCCATGGCATTTCTTTGGAAATACCACGCATGGCAATAGCCGGGACCGAACCGATTATTTCTGAAAGACCCTTTGTTTCGTACCCATTATAAATGATATTGTGATAGATCTCATCGCAGATCACAAATAAATCATATTTAGCGGCAAGCTCCACCATACCGCACAAAATCTCGTCGGGATATACAGCACCTGTAGGGTTGTCTGGATTGATGATCAGTATACCTGCTACAGCAGGATTATATTTGATCCTTTTTTCCAGGTCGTCCAGATCGGGATACCAGTGGTTATCAGGATCAAGAATATAAGTAACCGGCCGATCAGCTGCATGGGCAGCCTCTGCTGAAGAATGAGTCGTATAGCTAGGCGTCGGTACAACAACCCGGGCAGTCCGCTTAAGCATACCAAACACCTTACTGATGGCATCACCAAGGCCGTTAAAAAAAATAACATCCTCCGGGGTAATCTGGACACCCCCCTGATTATTTCTCTTATCAGCAATAAACTGTCTGACCGACAAAACACCCTTGGTCGGGCTGTAGGCGTATGATAGATTTTCCATGGCTGCCTGGGCAACGATTTCCTTCATCCAATCAGGGATATCTTCGCCCTTGGTTACAGGATCACCTATATTTTCCCAATAGGTTTTAATGCCCAGCTCCTGAAGCTTCTCTCCCACACTGACGATGTTGCGAATTTCGTAAGTTAATTCGTCAGCACCTAAATGAACAATATCTGTACGCATTATCTTGCAACTCCTCTGTCTCGCGGTTTATATAATCAACCAATGAGCCCCTTCCGGACTATATCTTACTGCTTCCTTATTTTTCGACCCCCCGGTCATGCATCTTTATTAAATATTGTATAGGAAGATTTTCGCCTATCAGATATTGAGCATGCTTGGTTGGAAAAAAATGATTCGACCATGAAAAATTGTACTAACTAACACAGCTTCAAGGGATAGTCAACAGACCAAAGATGTCATCTATTGCTGGCCGTATTTATTAAGTTTGGTAAGTAGTGTTTTACGGGTTATTCCCAATCGCCTGGCGGTTTCGCTTTTATTGCCACCTGTTTCTTCAAGGGCCTGTAAAATTACCTTCTTTTCCGCTTCTTCAAGTGGTGAAGAAGATTCACCTTGGGAAAACTTAGGTTTATAGATAACAGGAGCTTCATCCATCCATTTCTTGATAGAAATTGGCAATCCATCTTCATCTAAATAGTCACCGCGCATAAGGATCACACCACGTTCCATTGCATTTTCCAATTCCCGAACATTGCCGGGCCATGGATAATTAAGCAAAATATCCATACACCCTGGAGTAATTCCGACAACTTTACGCCTGTTCTTCTCTGCATATTTTTTTAAAAAATATTCGGCCAGAAGTGAAATATCTTCCTGGCGCTCTCGAAGCGACGGAACATCTAAGGATACTACATTCAACCTGTAATAGAGATCTTCTCTGAAACGCCCGGCCTGGACCTCATTCTCTAAAATTCTATTCGTTGCTGCTAAAAGACGAACATCCACTTTAACCGCATCCTGCCCTCCGACTCTCTGGATCTCATGCTCCTGCAGCGCTCTTAAAAGCTTTACCTGCATAGTCTGAGATGTCTCACCAATTTCATCAAGAAATAGAGTGCCACCATCGGCCTGGGCAAATTTACCTTCCCGGCGACGGTCTGCACCGGTAAAGGCTCCCTTTTCGTGACCGAACAGTTCTGATTCCAAAAGATTCTCCACCAAGGCAGCACAATTGACTTTGACAAACGGTCCTGATTTCCTGTTGCTATTATAATGCAGAGCGGAAGCAATCAACTCTTTTCCGGTCCCTGAATCACCGTTAATAAGTACTGTGGCATCAGTAGGCGCCACATAGGAAATCATCTCCAGCAGCTCAACCATAACCGGTGATTTCCCTATTATTCCGGTATCAAGTAATGGTTTTTTCCGCCTGCTCCTTGCTTCTTTTTTTTCTTCGACCACCTGCCGATGATCCAAAGCTCTTTCCATAGTAAGCCGAAGACGGTCAAAATCGAGGGGTTTTGTCAGATAATCGTGTGCCCCCTTTTTAATTGCCTCAACAGCAGAATCCACCGAAGAATAAGCTGTCATAATAACAACCGGGATGGCCGGATTATAGGAATGGATTCGCTGTAAAGCCTCCATTCCATCCATTCTTGTCATCCTGACATCCATCAAAATAGCATCAAACGGTTTTTTCTCCACTGCAGCCACAGCGGTAGTTCCATCATCTGCTTCTTCTGCGATCCATCCCCATTCTTTAAACATGGAGGACAGCATGAATCGATGTGTCCGATCATCATCCACAACCAGTATTGATATTGGTTGGTATTTATTTCTCACCCGCATCTCCACAAGAATTTAACGTTGCTTTGCGCTGTATTGTAGTTTATTTCTGCCACACATTGAATATGAAAAAAATCTCGCAGCAAGGAATGCGCTCGCTGCTCAGTTCAATACTAAAGAGACTATGTCCGTGCAATCTTTTCATATTATCACAATTGAAAAAATAGTGCCCGGCGCTTTTGGCCTTGGTCGTTTGCCCGACGGAATGGTTGCCCTGGTTCGATATGCACTACCAGGCGAGAGGGTGCTTATCCGGCCCATCAGGAAGAAAAAAAGATATATGGAGGCGGCGCTCATCGAAGTTCTTGATGGTTCCCCCTTCAGAATAAAACCTGATTGTCATTTATTCGAAAACTGCGGCGGCTGCGACCTGCAGCATACAAAATATCACTTTCAGCTAGAGTTAAAAAAACAAATGCTGGTTGAGCATCTGGCTCGAGACCCCATTATTACTGAAAAATCTTCAACCAAAGTTATGTCTCCGCTTCCTTCACCAAAAGAGTATGGATATCGACAACGAATTCGTCTGCATGTAGATACAAAAGGGCGGTTAGGGTTTTACCGTCAGCAAACAAACAAAATCATATCCGTTGTTGAATGCCCATTGGCCATGCCGATTATTAATAAATGTCTGCTTGGAATTTGCGGGACGACTACTCTCCAATTGTTGTTGAAGAATACTGAGGCCCTCGAATTACTTGTTAACCCTGATTGTAATAAAGTTGTTCTTATCTTCCATTTTCTGAGAAAATCCCGTCCTCGAGATAGACAGGCTGCACAACAGATGATCGACAGCTTCCCGGAGATTCAAAGCATCATATTTTCTGCTCGTAATCACGGATTATTTGAAGTTTCCACTGGCTCATTTCCAAAAGGAAAACCATCGGTTCTGCAGCAGACAATTAAGCAACCACGGGAGGATTTACCGGAATTATTCATATCATGGGAAGCCGGCGGATTCTGTCAGGTTAATCTTGAACAAAATAATGCGATGATCAAACAAGTATTCAACTGGGCTCAGGCTACTGCTCAGGATCATATCCTGGATCTGTACTGTGGAATGGGTAATTTCTCCTTACCTCTGGCGCTTTCTGGTGCCAGGCTTCTAGGTCTCGATGGGAAGGGAGCATCTATTCGCAGCGCCAGGAATAACATACTTTTGAACACTAAGAATCTGGTTGCAAAAAACGAACATCTAAGTGTCGGATTTCTTCAAAACAACCTTCAATTTGAGAAAACATCCGTACTTGAAGGTGTAAGAAAACTTTATGATTCAGGGGAAAAATTCGATATTGTCGTGCTCGATCCTCCTCGGCAGGGTGCCTATGAAATCATTCCATATTTTGCTAAACTCAATGCCTGCCGGTTGCTTTATATATCCTGCGATCCAGCAACAATGGTCCGAGACTTATCTAAACTCATAGACGAAGGATACCAACTACGAGGAATCCAGCCTGTAGATATGTTTCCACAAACCCATCATCTGGAAACTATTACACTCCTCGAAAAAGACTGACCTGATTTGTTGTTTGTTATTTTCTCAGATCAGTTATCTGCTTTGCTCATAATTATCAGGAAAAGCTCTAACGGGGTAATACCTTACTATTCCGGTCAAATTTCATTGACAGAAACCGGTAATAATGATTTGGTAGTTTGGCCCTGGCGCATAGTATAAAATTCACCCATGATTAAGACGACAACTACTTGTGCAGAGACGTACTTTAAAAGCTGAGAGCTGCCGATTTTCAATTTGCATAAATTAAAACCCTTACAGTACCGGTGACATGAAAAAAAATACGGACATCGCCTTTGATGCTGGCGGAAGGCCGACCCTGATTGGAAGCCTGCCAACCTCTGACCACGAGGATGCCATTAAGCAAATTTTTGCCAGCACACCAGAAATACCTCTGTGGCCGCAATTACCGTCAAATCCTAAAGAACGTATGCTGAATCAATTTATTGAGCATCTTCCCGGTATCATTGAAAATGACGAGCAGACCTTATTCAATGTTGAACTCCCAGGTTTTGAAGATGAGCAGCTTAAATTCTATGAGGAGTATCTGCAGATCTCGGAAAACCCTGCTACCATATTATCATCCAGGTTTGCAATCAGTCGTGAAAGAGCTCCTGGATTATACTTTTTTGCTGATACTCTCTCTAGAACGCCAGATTGTGTCGGCATTAAGGGTCAAATCACCGGCCCATTTACTCTGTTAACTGGCCTTAATGACCACTTAGACCGGCTCGCGTATTATGACCCAACTATTAGAGAAATGGTTGTCAAGGATATTGCAATGAAAGCTGCCTGGCAGGTTTTTTTCCTGAAACAACATATAGACCTGCCAATACTCCTGTTTATTGATGAACCTGCACTGGCAGGCCTAGGTTCGTCAGCCTTTATTAGTGTTTCTCTGGACGACATTGCCCAGGATCTTTCTGAGGTCTGTGCGGCTATTCATCAGGCAGGCGGTCTTGCCGGTACTCATGTCTGTGCTAACACCGACTGGAACCTGCTGCTGGAAAGCAATATTGACATCATCAGTTTTGATGCCTACAACTTCTTTGACCGTTTCATAACATGCAAAGACCGCATTCTGAATTTTCTCAGCCGTGGAAGTATTATTGCCTGGGGAATTATACCGACATCAGAGGAAGAGGATATTCAAAAAGAGACATCAGACTCGCTTGCCCAACTTTGGGAAGAACAGGCTAAGATGCTCTCGGGATCAGACTTGGATTTACCGGCTATCCTCAGGCAGACGCTCATAACACCAAGTTGTGGTACCGGTGCTCTGAGTCCTGAGATGGCCAACCGGGTATTATCGCTGACACATGACGTTTCCGCCGCCTTACGACAAAAATACGGGGACTAAATATGGACGATTTAAATCAAATTCTTAAACAACGCAGGCAAAAAGCTAAAGAACTGGAAGAGATGGGAGTTACCCTGTATTCCAATGAATTCAGACCATCTCATCACATATGCGATATTCTACCGTACGGAGAGGAAATTAGCAGAGAAGCAGAGGACAGCCTGTCTGACTACCGACCAACATATCGGGTAGCCGGTCGAATTGTTGGTCTTAGAAAATTCGGTAAGGCGTCATTCTTACACATTCAAGACGAAACCGACAAGATTCAAATTTATGTAAAGAGAGACATTATCGGCTCAGAGCAATACACAAAATTCAAAAAATGGGATATTGGCGATATTGCCGGGTTTGAAGGAAAATTATTCAGAACCAAAACCGGAGAACTGACTCTTTCCGCTGACCAGATACATCTGATCACAAAATCATTACGCCCACTGCCTGAAAAATTTCACGGACTGACAGATGTTGAAACCAGGTACCGCCAGAGATATGTTGACCTTATTGTTAACCCGGAAGTACGATCCACTTTCAGAAAAAGGATTGAAATCATTCGGTTGGTGCGGGAGTTTCTTGCTAACCGAGGTTTTCTGGAAGTGGAAACACCAATGATGCAGCCTGTGCCTGGAGGCGCGACCGCCCGTCCATTCAAGACTTTTCATAACTCTCTCAGTATGGACCTGTACTTGCGAGTTGCCCCTGAACTGTATCTTAAAAGACTCCTTGTCGGAGGATTTGAAAAAGTCTTTGAAATTAACCGAAATTTCAGAAATGAAGGATTGTCAACCCGACATAACCCTGAATTCACCATGCTGGAATTCTACCAAGCATATGCCACCTACCATGACCTTATGGATCTTACTGAAGCAATGATTCCATGGCTTGCGCAGGAGGTTAACGGTACCATGGAAATCATTTACCAAGGCCAGACTGTTGATTTATCCCCCCCCTGGCATCGGTACACTATGGATGAAGCACTTATCGAGATTGGAGGGCTTTCGCCGGAAATTGTTAAAGACCCTGAAAAAATTCTGCAGCATGCTAAAGAAAAGGGCATAAAACTGGAACCCCAAGCCGGCCCGGGGAAGGCCAAGACTGAGCTTTTTGAACTTCTGGTGGAAGAAAAGCTTATAAATCCAACTTTTGTAACTGCCTATCCGACAGAGGTATCACCCCTTGCGCGCCGCAATGAAGAAAACCCGATGTTAACCGACAGGTTTGAACTTTTTATTACCGGTCGGGAAATTGCCAACGCATTCAGCGAACTCAATGATCCGCTGGATCAAAAAAACAGATTTGAAAAACAGATCGCCGAACGGGGAGAAGATGAAGAGATTCATCCAGTAGTTGATGAGGATTATGTAAGAGCTCTGGAATATGGATTACCCGCGGCTGCAGGCGAGGGCATAGGTATTGACAGGCTTGTAATGTTGCTCACAGATTCGCCTTCTATCCGGGACGTCATCCTCTTTCCCCATCTGAAGCCGGAAAGACCGCAGAAAGGCGAAGGATAAACAGAAAACAATAAACTGGTTTATTACATTGCGATACGAATGGTTCATCAGCCTCAGATACCTTAAAGCAAAAAGACGACAGGGATTCATCTCCCTAATATCATTGATTTCTGTTGCCGGTGTAGCTGTCGGAGTAATGGCGCTCATTGTCGTTTTAGCGGTGATGACGGGTTTTACCGACGGTTTGCGAGATAAAATCCTTGGCATCAATTCCCATATAATTCTGCAAAGAGTCGGTGGAACAATCTGGGACTACGCAACGCTGTCCGAAAAAGCCTTGAAGGTAAAAGGGGTCAAAGCGTCAACTCCCTACATCTATTCCCAGACAATGCTCACCGGAGGCAGCGGCGGTACCGGTGCGGTAATCAGGGGTATTGATCCATCTTCCGCCTACGAGGTTATCAGCCTGGCCGATCAGCTCATTTCAGGGTCGATAGAGGACTTAGAAGATGAGGAGGGACCAAACAAAAGGTTGCCTGGTATTATACTCGGCAAACAATTGGCTTCACAATTACGGGTGAATGTTGATGATAAAATACGTTTGTTGTCACCTGCTGGCGCACTTACTCCGGCAGGTGTGATTCCCAAAATACGAACCTGTCGCATCGTAGGGATATTTGAAAGCGGAATGTATGAGTACGATGGAAGCCTGGCGTATATCTCCTTAAAAACAGCCCAGAATTTTCTCGATATTGGAGATACCGTACATGGCCTTGAACTTAAAGTAGATGAAATATACCAGGCAGGGCAGATAGCAAGTGAGTTGGAATCGAACCTTGGCATGGGCTACGTTGCCAAGGATTGGATCAAAATGAATAAAAATCTTTTTTCGGCCCTGAAGCTTGAAAAAACCGCAATGTTTATCATTCTTGCACTTATCGTCCTGGTTGCCGCCTTCAATATCATAAGCACACTTATCATGGTGGTTATGGAGAAAAGTAAGGATATCGCTATCTTGAAATCCATGGGTGCAACGGCCAACAGCATCATGCGTATTTTTATCTATGAAGGATTAGTCATTGGATTTTCTGGTACCCTTATGGGAGTTGCCGGAGGGCTGATTGTCTGTAAACTGCTGAGTAAATACAAATTCATCAAGCTGACCAGTGAAGTGTACCCCATGACTACACTACCTGTAGAAGTATTGCCTATGGATGTAATTCTTGTCGCCGTGTCTGCCGCCTTGATCACGCTACTTGCAACCATCTATCCCTCCTGGCAGGCCTCTCGCGTAGACCCGGCTGTTGCATTACGATATGAATAATCAAATTCAGTGCTGAATTTTCAGCTATTGATTCGAGAATATTGAAAAATGGCAGATCAAAATATACAATCTGTTGAGGGCTCAGGCCTTAATGGTTTTCAGGCCCAGGGTATCGAAAAAAGTTATATAGACGGAACCAACAGGGTAGATGTATTAAAAGGAATCGACCTCACGATGAAACGGGGTGAAATGATTGCCATTGTCGGTGCCTCTGGAGTTGGAAAATCTACCTTGCTTCATATCCTTGGAACCCTGGATCGGCCCTCAAGTGGATTGTTATTTCATGGCGGAGAAAACGTTTTTGAAAAAAACGATATTGAACTGTCAATTTTCCGCAACCAGACTATTGGTTTTGTTTTTCAATCTCATCACCTGCTGCCAGAATTTACGGCTCTGGAGAATGTCATGATGCCGGGACTTATCAGCGGGGCAGATAAAATAGAGATCCAGGCAGAGGTCTTTGATATTCTCTCTCGAGTGGGGCTTTCGGATCGCACTTCTCACAAGGTAGGAGAACTTTCTGGAGGTGAACAGCAGCGCGTTGCCCTGGCAAGGTCGTTGATCATGAAGCCTCATCTGCTGCTGGCCGATGAACCGACAGGCAACCTTGACCACAAAACAGGTAGGAACATGTTTGCACTTCTACAGGGAATGTGCAGCAGCTTTTCATTAACTACTGTTATGGCGACTCACAATCTGGAGCTGGCTAAAAAGATGGATCGATGCCTTACCATGGAAGACGGCAAACTGCATGAGTAGAATTGTATCGGGCATCAGGGAGCAGGTTTCAGTGACTATGTCCTGCCGACGGACCAGACCTAAACAAATAAAATTATCTAAAAAGACATATTATTCCTTATGAAATTACTGTCCGAATTGCTTTTTCTACAGCCATGAAAAGAAAATCCAATTCCGCCACTGAAATTGCCAACGGTGGCAGAATAACCACAACATCACCCAGCGATCTGAGAATCACTCCATGGTTTCTTAACTCCATGCAGACTTGATACGGACGAATTCCACCCCGCCCATTAAGCCGCGGTACCTGACAGACCCAACCATTGGCAGTTCGGCCAGCAGGTCCATGCCTTGGGAGTAACGGTCCGCCTTTGCTTTAAAAACTTCTTTAGAAAGAGTTTTTTCTTCGTAAAAAATATCAAGAGAGGCAAGGGCCGCGGCACAGGCCAGAGGATTTCCGGTATATGTATGGCCATGGAAGAATGTTTTCACTTCACCATATTCCCCAAGGAAGGTAGAAAAAATATCTTCTGTAGTAAGTGTTGCGGCAAGCGGCAGATATCCTCCGGTAATCCCCTTTCCCACACACATGAGATCAGGTGCTACATCTTCCCAATCACAGCCGAACATTTTACCGGTTCGCCCAAATCCAACAGCAACCTCATCAGCAATAAGTAAAAGATTATGCTCTCTGGTGAGCTGCCTGACATGGTTCAGAAAACCCTGCGGATGGGCAATCATGCCGGCAGCTCCCTGTATAATGGGCTCAACAATCACCCCACAAGCCTGTTCCGCATATTGCCGGATCAATTCTGTGCATTTGGAAAAATATTTTTCAATGACTTCTGGCTCACTGATATTACCGAAGGGGTGACGGTAAAGATTGGGAGTGGGGATTCTAATTGTTTCAAACAGGAGCCGATCGAAACGTTCATGGAAAATATCCATACCCCCTAGAGAAACAGCACCGATAGTGTCACCGTGATACGCCTCAGAAAGATTTAAAAACATCTGGCGCTTGGTTTCCCCTTTTAACTGCCAATACTGATAAGCCATTTTCAGGGCGATCTCCACAGCAGTTGCACCGGAATCTGAATAAAATACTCTGGTTAATCCTAGTGGAGCCAGAGAAATAAGCCTTTTTGCCAGATCTATCCCACCGGCGTGTGTTAAGCCGAGCATGGTGCTATGAGCCACACATCCGAGCTGCTCCTTTATCGCGGCATCCATTTTCGGATGACGATGACCATGGACATTGGCCCAAAGTGATGAAACCCCATCAAGATATCTATTGCCCTTCTCGTCCACCAGCCAACACCCTTTTGCGGATGCAATTTTTAAGGGGGAAATCTCTATGAACTCCTGCATCTGCGTGAATGGATACCAGATCGGATCACGTAAACTGCTCTTGGTATGTTTCATATTTATGTACCATGTGTTAGATATATAAATGTTACGATTCCAGAGCCCACAGCTGGATCTAAATACACTTGACGGTTCAGGAATCTTGTGATAAGAATTTTTTCCCTGGTACAGTAACACATTATGGGCCATTAGCTCAATTGGCAGAGCATTCGACTCTTAATCGACAGGTTGAAGGTTCGATTCCTTCATGGCCCACCAGATATTTCAGAGACTTAGCAACAGATATATCTGCTAAGTCTTTTTTTTTGGTTGCGAACTATTTTCAATTCTGACAATTTACAAACTAGCTTCAGTTCAAAACAAAGCGAGTACGTTTTTTCATAATAAGGATTTGGTTAAGATCCAAAATACCGACGAGCGTTTTCATGGCACAGCACACTATATTCCATACACGGATATTGCTGTTTTTTTTTGCTCTACTCTTAACAGCTATGTTGATTGCCACCCTGAGACCATTCAACTTTTTTCCTGAAAATGGTGTGCACTGGCTTTCGGATGAACCGGGCATATATTTTGACGGCAATGGTGTAGCATTCAGTGACAAGAATGTTGAACTTGGAAAAACAAAGGAAATTACCATAGAGCTTTTGCTCAAGGAGAGGCCTGGGAGTAAAAACTGGGGGCCAAAAGATATTTTTTCCCTTTATGACGGAATATCTTCGCCTTCATTACATATCGGTGAGTGGGGAAGTCGAATTTTTCTATACAGCCGCTTTGAAAAAGACACTGATGAGCAATGGTATAAACGTTTCCGAATAAATGAACGTTTTCCCCGAGGGAAAAATCATCTTATTACAGTCACTATTGGAGAAAATCTTAAGGCTATATACCTCGATGGTAAATTGAAAACTAAAAAGAAAATAGAATTAAAAAATAGGGTTTCTTTGGAGTTTAATGGAAGAATCATACTTGGGAATTCCCCATCCGGAGCTAATGGCTGGTGGGGTGAAATCAAAGGCCTGGCAATATATGACCGTATGCTGCAAGCAGATGAGGTTGCTGAACATTACACAACGCATGTTGAGAAAGGTTTTAAAAAACTGCGTAATAAAGGAAGTATAGTCATGTACCCATTTGAGGAGCACACTGGAAATACAGTTTTGAGTATTGTTGGCAATTCCAACCCAATTCTCATTCCTGAAAAAAAGTCTTCTTTTATCAGTGCGTTATTTCACCTTCCCTACAAAAATATGAGAAAAACCTATCAGATTAGTTCTTTTTCAGATGATTTTGTAAAGAACATCTTTTTTTTCATACCTTATGGTTTTTTACTTTCACTAATACTCAAAATTAAAAGCAATATAGGCTTTGTAAGTATTTTACTGATAGTATCTTTTTCCGGCGGTCTATTGAGCTTATCCATTGAAATGCTACAGCTCTATCTACCCACGAGATATGCCGGTATTGCTGATGTAGTAAGCAATAGCATCGGCAGCTTTGTTGGAGGAATAACTGCAATTATGATTTGGTCTAAAGTTAAGTTCATGGATAAAGCAAATGATAATTACCATTAAATTTTACAATTATTCGATCGATATTAAATGCATGGACAAAGTGAAACCTCGATTTCTTCTTTGTTCTGATTAATTTTTAAATGCAATACACTAAAAGAGTCGCAAGCACATGAAATCATACCAAACATTGTGCCCATATTGCAGGCATGATGAGATTTATCAAACACGGCGAGAAGGTATTTTTGAACAGCTTGTCAGCACATTCAATATTTTTCCGCACTGCTGTTTTAACTGTAATAAAAGATTTTTTGTTCGAAGTTCTCCAGCTATTGACAGCAAATCTCCCAATAGGGCATTCAAGATACTGCCTATTAAAAAACGAATAGTTCTTTTTGCCACTGTTACTATCCTTTTTTCTTCTCTGGCCATATGTCTAAATTTCCCTGGCCGATTTGCATCAAAACCGGAAAAGACTACTATTCCTTTCCTCCTGTCCGGCGAGGATGACCGGCCATCCACAAAAGGCGGAATCTCCAATAATATCAGTTTTATATTACCAGATTCATCCACAGACCCCTCACCCGCAAATGAGATAAAGGAGATAATGGAGGGAAAAGAATCAATAACTATCCAAGATATTGAAAGTTATCAGTATAGCTATCAGGAATATTCAACTAAACCGATTAGTTTACCTGAACCTTCCTCAGATAGCGAAGGATCGAGTTCTTCCATTAATAAAACAGCTTCAATAACCTTAAAGGAAATACATTCAATACCGGAGATTAAGAAGTCCTACCTGGAAAATGTACCTGAATTTTCATCTGGTCCGGGGAAAAAAGAAAAAATGAATATTTCAGAGGTTTCTGATCAAGAAGAGAACACAATACCTGCTAAGGACTCAAAAAGTAAAACGATGGGAATTTACCCATGGACCTCCACCAGATACCTGAATGAATCGGATCTGGAAAATTTAAATACCAGACAGCTCAAGATAATGCGAAATGAGATCTTTGCCCGCCATTCCTATATATTTTCTACTGAAGCAATGAGAGACTACTTCAATCAGCAATCCTGGTATTCCCCTCTGCAAAAAGATGTTTCTAATGAGTTATCTGAGATCGAAGTACACAATTTGAATCTATTAAAACAGACTGAATAGCTTCCATCGGAAACGGTTATTTTTATAAATCTCAGTGCCGATCTACAGAACTGGCTGGAGGCCTTATCTTGTGCATCTTCTAATTGGCTGAACTTTTTTTGGGAAGCTATTAAGACAATTACATTTGATAAAGTGCCCGCTATTTTTTTCAGGTAAAACCAGGAAGGGTGATCTGTTTCATGCATTCCGGGACATCATTTTTTGTACTGTTTACTAACATACCGACCGGATACATTTGCATAAATTCTGCATTATAAGGTTGAAGCATATTAATCAACAGTTCTTGCTTACTATTTTTATCCAGCCACTGTTCAGATTGCTCTGAAGGAATAATAACCGGCATCCTATCATGAATACTGCTTATCAAATCATTTGCAAAAGTTGTAATAATTGTTGCTGATTCTATTAATTCTCCCGACTCTTTATCTTTCCAGGATTCCCATAATCCGGCAAAGGCGAAGACCTCTTCACCTTTTACCCTAATGAAATAAGGCTGTGATTTTTTACCTCCTTTGCTCCATTCATAAAAACCCGAGGATGCAATCAAACACCGGCGATGTTTAAAAGCGGCCCGAAAAGCCGGTTTTTGGGCAACCGTTTCAGCACGGGCATTTATCATCCTGTTTCCTATTTTCTTGTCCTTTGCCCAGAAAGGAACAAGACCCCATCGAACAAAAACTGAAGTAGCTTTTCCGGTTTCAGAGTCCTGCCGGATGATAGGGATCTGCTGGGATGGAGCAATATTAAATCTAGCCGCCATATGGCTCAGATCTATTTGCTCAAGAATCAATGCTTTGGGAGGAATGAATGTATATCGGCCGCACATGGCAATAGCAAATAAAAAAATGTATAAGAAGTTTACTAATAATCTCAGTGTATCATGGATGGTTTTCCTATGCTACGTGATACTTTTGTGATAAACATTTATTATATTCATGGTATGGCATTTAAAATTATCCAAATTCAGCCAATCATGATACCGGAGTGAGTATGAGACGCCGAATTCTTGTTATAGAAGATAATCGAGATCTTGCTAATCTCCTTAAAATGCATCTTCACGACCTTTCCTTTGAAGTTGACCTGGCCTATGATGGTGTTGCCGGGCTCACCAAGACTGAGGCCGGACCATATGACCTAGTGATCCTCGACTTGATGCTGCCCGGACTAGATGGTTTGGAAATCTGCCGGCGCCTTCGTAAGAAAGAACCCTATACGCCTATTCTGATGCTGACTTCACGATCCTCTGAGTTAGATAGGATCCTGGGGCTTGAGATAGGTGCTGATGATTATGTAACAAAACCATTCAGCATCAAGGAACTGATGGCCAGAGTAAAGGCTATTATAAGGCGTTCGGAAAGCATTCAGACAATAAGAACAAAAGATGACAATGAGACTCTGCAGGTTGATGATATTATCATAAACACAGCACGCCGGTCTGTTCATCGCCGAGGCGATTTCATTGATCTTACAGCCAAAGAGTTCGACCTTCTGCTTCATTTCGCACGTCATCCCGGCCGTGTTTACACACGCTCTCAACTGTTGAACACAATTTGGGGTTATGGTCACGAGGGTTATGAACACACGGTCAATTCTCACATGAACCGACTGCGGGCGAAGA
This sequence comes from uncultured Desulfobulbaceae bacterium, assembly GCA_947258675.1. Next base: position 14,925 of record CAMYJP010000066.1, read on the forward strand.
TTGAGGAAAATCCTTCCAAACCCCGTTATATCCTGACTGTCTGGGGAGTAGGTTATAAATTTGCGGATTCTAATGCACTTGAAACTACCTAGTTCCCATCCGGAAACTGTTTTTGTTCCGGATGTTGGAACTAGTCGTTTCCAATTCAGAAACGAGCAGTTTTTAGTAAAGTCAAGGAAATCAAATAATTTGCGGAGTCCTACTTAAGCACGTCGCACAAGCAATTACGAAGATTGACGCAGAATTTGCTAAAAAAAGCCGTTTCCGGATGGAAACTACCTAATATATCTGGAATTTAGGAATGGGTAATCTGACTCACAAAAAAAACCAGATCAAATGAGATCTAAATGATTTTTAAAAATGCTTAAATCTCTTTATTCAAAATTTGCTGTTACCCTGCTCGCTTTGTTCACACTGGTAGGAATCATTACCATGGCTGTGATCTATTATTCAACCGACATGTACCGCCAGGAAGTGAGTCAGAAGCTGAATCGTTACCTGGCCCATAACATCGTTCGCGAAAAACTTCTCATTGAAAATAACCGCATCAACCATAACGCTGTAAAGGATGTTTTTCACATGCTGATGGTTATAAACCCGGCAATTGAGGTGTATCTTCTTGATCCGGAGGGAAAAATTCTCACTTTTTCTGCTGAGCCCGGCAAGGTTAAACGGAGTACTATAAACCTTGAGCCCATAAATAGATGGTTGACCGAAGATACTAGCATCCCCATCCTTGGCGATGACCCACGAAATCCGGATCAGCGAAAAGTATTTTCAGCAGCTCGCATTCCGCCAGCTGGCAGGTTGGAAGGATACCTCTATGTTATTCTGGGAGGAGAGGAATATGATAATATAGCTGAGAAAATTCAAGGAAGCTATATTCTCAAGTCAACCGGTTGGTTACTTGGAGCCGGCCTGTTCTTTGCTCTGTTTACCGGATTGGCAATCTTTGCTTTTTTGACCAGAAGACTCAAAAAACTGGCTGGGGGCATGGATGCTTTTAAAAGGGGTGAATCTCTCGCTGAAATTGATCTTCCCTCCATAATGCAGCCGACCTCGTCCGGTGATGAAATCGATCGGTTTACCCTGACATTCAAGGAAATGGCTGGTCGCCTCGAAGAACAGATATATAAATTAAAGAGCAACGATCTGATGCGACGCGAATTGGTGGCAAACGTATCCCATGACCTGCGTACTCCCCTGGCCACGCTCACTGCATATATTGAAACTCTGCAACTCAAGGAAGATGACCTCAACCCTGAAGAACGGCGCAGTTATTTAAAAATTGCCAGCAAACATTGTGTAAGGTTGAATTCCCTGGTTAACGACCTGTTTGAACTGGCACGTCTAGATGCCGAAGAAATCCGGTTGCAGCAGGAACGATTCAGCCTTGCTGAACTGGTCCAGGATGTTGTACAGAATTATGAGCTGCCGGCCCGCAAAAAAAATATCTCTTTAATCACCAATATCGGTGGTGAAATTCCCTTTGTTCATGCCGATATAGCACTTGTGCAGCGGGTTCTTGAAAATCTCATCACAAATGCCATGCGCCACACACCGGCAGAGGGGACGGTCAGTGTGATTCTTTCCCCTGATCCGGAAACGGTAAAAGTCCAAGTGCGTGATACCGGCTCCGGCATTCCCCAAGATGCTCTGCCCCATATATTTGAACGCTTTTATAAAATCCACACCCCTGATGCTCAACAGGCGCCCTACGCCGGCCTGGGTCTGGCAATCGCCAAGAGGATCCTCGATATGCACGACAGCACTATAGAAGTGCAAAGTGAATTGCATACCGGCACCTGCTTTACCTTCCAACTCCCTGTCTCTGTTGCAACCTGACCAAAATTCCAATTTTCCTATAAACGAATTCAACCATTTGGAATCTTGGTCGCCTTCCCTAACATAAAAGTTACATTTTTTATTCCGTGATACAAAAGTGATACTTTCGTGAACGTTCTGTGAACCTTCAGGATTACTGTTGACTCATGGCTGAAGAGATAGCCGATGATAGCCAGCTGTCAATAAACAGAATTGATCCGGAAAATCTAGTTTAAAAGGAGGTGAAAAACGGAAAAAACGGGTGACAAAGTTACTTTCAATGAATCGCAGTAATCAGGAAAATTCAAAAAATTAAACAAAAAGGAGAAAAAAATGAAGAAAACATTGCACATGACATTTTCCCTATTGATTTTGTTCGGTTTGGTAATCGGTCCTCTAACTTCCACTGTGAATGCCGGTAATTCAGATAACGCTTATAAGGTAACAGTCACCAATCTAACCAGGGGGCAGATTTTTACTCCTATCCTTGTTGCCAGCCACAAGCGGGGGGTCAAACTTTTTATGCTCGGAGACCCTGCTTCAGATGGGCTGGCCACATTAGCCGAAGATGGGGATGTAGAACCATTGACCCTGCGCCTTGAATCGATGTCTTCCGTCGGCCAGGTTGTTAATACCGGCGGTCTATTGATGCCCGGCCAATCGATTTCTGCATATGTTGCAGCCGGTAAAGGATTTAATCACATTAGCCTTGCTGCAATGCTCATCCCGACCAATGACGGTTTCTTTGCTATTAATGGTATGAAGGCACCAAAAGGCAACAAAATAACCAGATACTTTTCGCCGGTTTACGATGCTGGCAGTGAAATGAACGATGAGTCTTGCGATAATATTCCCGGGCCTGATTGTGGCGGTGAGGGATTCAGCGAGGCTGACGGTGAGGGTTATGTCCATATCCATGCCGGTATTCACGGAATTGGTAATCTTGATCCCGGCACATATGATTGGCGCAACCCGGCTGCCAAAATAACCATTCAACGTGTTGGCGAACGGGATGACGATGATTAATGATTTTGGGGCACCTGGACAACTTAAAATAATGTATAAAAGACCAAAGAGTTACCAACACATAGGCTGGTGCCAGGTCATTGCAGCAATAAAAGGGCCGGCTTCCGGCTGGCTCTTTTTCATATGGAGATAATATCATGAAATTTCACTATATCTTATTTTTAATCATTACAGCTTTATTCATAGTGCCAGCCTTTGCAGATACTGGAGGCATTCCTGAAGAAACCCAGAAAGAAAAAGCCACATTTGCCGGTGGCTGCTTCTGGTGCATGGAAAAACCTTTTGAGAAACTGAAAGGCGTATTTACAGTTACCTCAGGTTATACCGGCGGCACAACCTTAAATCCGACATATAACAACTACATGGCGGGCGATCATATCGAAGCAGTGGAAATTATTTATGATCCGGTCATAATTAAATATACTGAACTCCTTGACGTCTTCTGGCGCCAGATTGATCCCACTGATCCAGACGGGCAATTTGTTGATCGGGGTAAGGCGTACTCAACCGCTATTTTTTACCATAACCAAGGGCAAAAAGATCTGGCTGAAAAATCAAAAAATGATATGCAGTCAAGGATGATCTATGAGAAAAATATAATTACACCCATCTTACCGGCTCAAACCTTCTACATGGCAGAGGATTACCATCAGGATTACTACCGGAAGAATCCTATTCGTTATAAAATCTATCGAAGCGGTTCCGGCCGCGACCATTTCCTCAATACAATCTGGGGCAAAGATAGAAAAACAAAAAAATTGAGCCAAACCGAATTAAAGAACAGGCTTACCTCCATGCAATATAAGGTCACACAGGAAGATGGCACCGAGCCGCCATTTAATAATGAGTACTGGAATAACAAGAGTCCTGGAATTTATGTCGATATCGTTTCCGGAGAACCTCTTTTCAGCTCAACAGATAAATTTGTCTCCGGTACCGGCTGGCCGAGTTTCAGCAGACCTCTTGTTCCTGAAAATATTGTAGAACGGGTTGACAGAAAATTTTTCATAAAAAGAACAGAGGTCCGCAGCAGTAAGGGTGACTCACACCTTGGTCATGTTTTCGAGGACGGTCCGGCTCCCACTGGATTACGTTACTGTATTAATTCAGCAGCTCTGCGTTTCATTCCTGCAGCCGAACTGGAGAAAGAAGGGTATGAGGATTTTCTCAAACTTTATAACAAATAGATACTC